>JAHQXB010000090.1 GCA_029856435.1 Candidatus Jordarchaeia archaeon | reverse complement strand
TTTAGTCCCCTATGCATTACCCACATTATGGGTAATTTTTCTCTCCCGGATTTTATATTTGTGTGATACTTTTATTTGCAGGAACAGGGAACTATGCATTTTCCACACAAAATTAGGGAGAAGAAATTACCCTTTACCACCTATTGGGTAATGCATGGGACTTCAGTCGCTGGAAGTGCCAAATTTTTTTTATTGTGTACTCATCTTCCTTAGGTATCTCTCGAATATTTTCATCCTCCTATCTCCGTTGTAAACAAGGCCTGCTCAAAGGTAAGTTCAAAATTGGAGAGTTTATTTGAGCGGCTGCAATTGTAGTGTATGAAAAATTCAAAGACGACAGAGATTTATACTCATTTTACGATTAAAGGTTTAAGAAGGACTACTCTATACCTACATTGGGAGAATAACTCCTAATAGTGTTTAAATGTAATACCATTAAGTTTGTAGAAAGCTAAAATTGTACCTCTTAAATGATTTAAAATAAACAAAAGTGAATAATAATGGATGAGGGTAAAAAAAGGTACCGTCAATTGTCATTAAACTTTGAAGAGGAGGGACGCAAAGAGGGCGCTTCTAAGATTTTTACTGGTTCGCCCCAAAAAATTCCTATACTTTTTAGGAGCACCATTCCCGAAATTCCAACAACCACGTATGGTACTTTCTCAATTTATAAGTATCCCGCCAAATTTATTCCTCAAATCATCGCTTACATCCTAAAGGGATACGCTAATCCAGGCATGAAAGTGTTCGATCCCTTTGCGGGCTACGGAACAGTCGGAGTGGTATCCCGAGTCTATGGGTATGACTACGAATTGTGGGACTTAAATCCAATCATTAATGTAATCCATGATACCGCCACCATGAGGAAAGCAGAAATAAACATTACAAAATTAATGCAAAACATCAAGAATTCAAAAGAAGAATTTGCTCCTAAATGGTCTAACCTAGAATATTGGTTTCCTGAAGAGTTCCTCCCTATACTTTCCAAAGCTTGGGGTTTTGCCCATTCATTAAACGACGAGTCTAAGTACTTATTATTAGTACCACTGCTTAAAGTAACCAAATACTTCTCATATAGCGATGAAAAAGTACACAAATTATACAGATCAAAGTTTTCCAGAAAGAAAATAGAAGAACTTTTAAAGACAGATTGGAAATCAAAATTTTACACTATGCTGAGTAATGAAATACGCACACTCCTCAGAAAAATACGAGAATACAACCATCTCAATCCAAAACCAGTTGAATACAGGATTAAATCTGGGATAGACACATTAGAAACGAAGCTGGAAAACGAAGTTAACATGATCATCACATCACCCCCATATTTGCAGGCGCAGGAATACATTAGATCAACAAAACTTGAATTGTTCTGGTTGGGTTATGATGAACAATACATAAGACAACTAAGTAAAAAAGAAATACCTTACAGACCCGTAAGCAAAATTAAAATTTTTTCACAGAAGTACTACGAGTTCAGAGAGAAAATAAATGAAAACCATCTTAAAGACCTTTACGACAAATATTTTAACGCAATTTTAAAAGCCTTCTCAACATTATGCGAAGGTGTCAAAGACTACATGTTTATTTTTGTTGGCCCCGCCAAAATAAGAACAACCCCCATCCCCATAGATGAGATAGTTGCTGAACACCTGAAAGAGTTTGGCTGGACACATGAGGCCACGTTCATAGATAAAATAGTCTCGCACATAATGTTTGAGTCAGAAATAAACCCCGCATCCGGCGAAAAGGATAGCAGAATGAAGACTGAACACCTAATATTTTTAAGGAAAAGTGGTTAAAGAGTGCTTTGAGATTTCAAAAGGTGAACTAAATTCCTACCCCAATTCAGGACAAAGTTAGGTGGCCATATACAAAACCTCAAAGAGTATGTTAGGAAGATAAGTGGAATAGGCTTCATAGAATAGTTATGTAAGCTAGCCCTCTCACTCTGTAGGTGTAGTGATTTTAATTTGACCAGCTCGCAAGGAAACAGGACGTTTTTAAATGAAGAGAACATCTTTAGTTGGATCAAAGAAAAATTTATGCCAAATAAAGTCACCTTAAGATTAGATAACGAAGACATATTAGGCTACTCATATTTTGTATCGAAATTACAAAACTGTTGGCGAGAAACCCCGACTTTTAGTTGCCAGGGAGTGGCAAGTATCAAATGTTCTCTGGAGGTACGAGTGTAACTATTTCTCAAAAAGGGATCCAGAGAACCGAAAAGAACGTTCGACAAAATTAGTGTAGATCAGTTTAATGGAAAATTTGGTGAGATTGCTGTCAAGAAATTTCTTGAAATAAACTTTCCCACAAAAATTGAGCTGGACTGGGAAATTTCCCCAAAAAAGCTCCAAGCCCAAAGTGCACTAAAAACTTTTTATGTCCCAATATTTATTTTCAACATTCAGTAATTGTTTGCGGCGTTTGTGTTTATTTGATAACCTGCTGCTCAATCATAAGTGGGCTAAATAAGTGTTCCCTGAAACCTGCCCATGCGGGATTTCTTTTTGAACGGCTTTCTTCTTTTTTGAGTTCAAGGCTTCTGCTCCTTTTTTTCAATTTAAAACCGGAGGGGGGATAGCGTCTAAATATTCAGAAAAAGGTTTATATACTTTTGGTTATTTTTATAATTGGGATAATTTCAAATGGTTGGAAAATATTATGAATAATATCCAAATGGTTAACAGGGTTCTTGATGCGCGGGGGCTGAACTGTCCCTTGCCCATTGTTAAGACGAAGAAACTTGTTGAAGAAATGAAGGCGGGGGAAATTCTAAAAGTTTTGGCCACAGATCCTGGAAGCAAGAGAGACTTTGAATCCTGGTGTAAAAAGACGGGTAATACTCTTTTGGAATCATCGTTCAGTGATGGAGTCTTTACTTACATAATAAAGAAGGGAGGTTGAAGATTTTGCGGGGAACCCTGTTAATTTTATTGTTTGAATCTCCCTATCAGCATGATAGTGTTGAACACGCCTACGAGATAGCTCGGGCGGCTCTTAGAAAGGGGCATAAGGTAAATATTTTCCTCATGATGGATGGAGTATACAATCCACTTACCTCCCAGAATGCTGAAAGCCTTCGCACACGTGCAGTCTCTGATAAACTTTCAGAGTTAATAAGTATGGGGGCTCGCATTACCATGTGTAGGGTATGTGCAGAGGTGCGGGGCGTGGTGGATGAAATGTTGCTTGAAGGGGTAGATGTGGGGGGCATATATGACTTGGCAGATATGGTTGCCGAGTCGGATGTTACTATCAGCTTTATTGGGAGGAATTAGAAATAGGTGAGAAAAACGTTTTGATTGTTGTCAAGTCGAAGCCTTTTTCCAATTTAAACTATTATGAAGCTCTACGTGTTGCTTCAGGGCTTTTGGTTCAACATCGCGTGGTTCTTATTTGGATGGGTGATGGGGTTTATGCGGCTTTGAAGGATGCAGATAAGAGGCTGACTAGTAAATTTTATGAGGTGTTTCCCGGTATGGACATTACCCTCTACGTGGAAGAAGAATCTTTAAAGGAGAGGGGCCTGGGGAAGGAGGATATTATTCCTGAAGTTAAACTTATTAGTAGGAATGAGGTTCCAGGGCTTATCTTAGAGGCTCAAGCCTCAATTGTTTTTTAGAGGGTGGTATGAGTGAAAACATTAATATTTCTTAATAGGTTAGATTTTGACTCCCTCCTCATTATTGAGAAGTTGAGGGAAAAAGGTGAAGAGGTAGAGGTTATTCTAATTCAGGATGCAGTTTACCTAGCCTTAGAGAATGAAGGCGGCACAAACTTGAAGAGACCCATGGAGAAAGGGGTTAACTTTTATGTTCTAGAGAGGGATGTGGAGATGCGGGGTATTAAAACCCATTTGGTGCCCAAGTTGGAATTGATAGACTATGACCGACTAGTAGATTTATTGTTCAGTGATAACCATAGGGTAATTAACTTGTAGTGTGAAGGGTGAAGAAAATTGGTTCTGGACGAATTGGACAAAAAAATTGTGGAGCTACTCTCCCTTGATTCCCGCCTCTCCTATCGAGACATAGCAAAAAAGCTAGGCGTAAGCCATGCAAACGTATCGAGCAGAATAAAGAAGCTAGAAGATGAAAAGATAATAAGGGGATACACCGTTATACTGGACCCCGAATACTTAAACCTTTACTCTTTATGTATTCGCATATCCGCCAAAACCGGAGCAAACCTCGCCACGGTGGGAAGGGAAATAGCAAGTTTACCCCGCGTTTACGTGGTTCTAAGAGTGTCCGGAGACTGTGACTTGCTGGTTCTTGGAATGTGCAAAGACCGGCAGGAAGCCCTAGACCTAATTTCAAAGATATCCAGTATAAAGGGAATAGAAAAAGTGGAAAGCCACATCGTACTCGAAACCATAAAACTGGCGGGCGTCAAACTAAAAAATTAGACCCAAAAGAGAACCAACACACCTCCAAAAATTTTCATATTCATAGAACCTGTCTACAATAGACTAAAAAAACAAGCGTGAGTAGACGCACAGAAATAGGAAAAATTCTAATTATGGGTCTCGGGAAGTGGGAAACACACTCCAGCAAGAAACCAAATACACACCTGAAAGCTGAGGGAACACTTCACAGATTGGAGTCACCGCCCCCCTCAAGAACCACGAATCCCCCCTCAAAAATAGCACTTCCAGAACCCAAATTCGCCGAAGGCCCCAACCTCTGGACAGCTCTAAACACCAGAAGGCCCAGAAGAACCTACGATGTACAACAACCAATTGGACTATAACCCTCTCAATTCCTCCGTGGGCGACTCAAGGTGTAACTGCTACTTACAGAGACACATACTTCGCTCCCTCTCAGTGGTTTGGAATTTTTGGTATTTTTTTAGCCTTATGACTTGCGTTTTCCCTTTTTCCCCCGGGTTTCCATTAGGGCATCCGCCTATCCTTTTCACCCTTTTCTATTCTTATCTCCCCTAAGCACCACCACCCCAACCTCCCCCCTCATTCTTCCCCACCCTCAAGGATTTTAGCATGTCAGCTGGGACAGCACCCCGGCGATAGATTCGCAAAATCTCGTTTTTTTGGGCTTTTTTTGGCTCTTCTCAAAACTGTTTCTCACCGCTTAATGGGATGGAAATATTAAAAATTGAGGAAAAACACCGATAAAACCATAAATTATCAGGAACACAACGGCAAAAACCACAGCAAAGATCCTGCGAATCTATCGCCCGGAGCACAAGCGAAGAATGCAAAATTGTGCCGGGGGCGGGAAAGAGGGGATGCGGGAAAATAATCAGCCGATTGTTAGGTCACCGATAAAGACTTTTTAATGTGCCCAAGGCCCGGTTTAGGGCCGTATTGATTTTCTCATTAATTTTTTCCTAAACCTCTTCTTAACTGGGGTTATTTAAGGCTTCTTTTCCCAAAAGAGGCGGAAAAAACCATATTTTCTTGAAGAGAAAAGGAAAAAATTAACTGGAAAGTCTATACTGGGCTGCCAGTGATTGTAAAGCTTCAAGGACCCATTGCAGGTGCGCATCAAAACCTGCATTTTTTAGTTCTTCCCATAATTCATCCACAGTTAGGTTTTGGTCAAGGTTTCGGAGCATTAATAGTGTAGCTTTGCTCTTTAAAAAATAGAGCATGCTCTCATACGTTATTTGGAGTTAATGGTGGTATAAGCTTGTATGCTAGAGATTTTTGATATTTTTTGAGTTCTGATTTTGTGAGTTCTGTTTCTTCTCCCTCAAGTGCTAAGGTTTCCTTTTCCACCATTTCTACTTTTAATTCCGATGGCTTGATTATATTTCGAGGATTGTTGAATTCTTGTGAGTACTTTCTGGTTACAGTGGATAATATGCTTAAAGGATGAGCCTACGTTTTGTTGGGTTTGTACTGCTATAAGCATTGTTTGTGAGACCCGCATTATTAGAGAACCATTTTGGACTGCAATTGTAATGTTTGATCCGATATTTAAGCGGGGATAAATCGGTTTAAAAAGTAGAAGTTTCTTTTCAACATCTGGTGGCAGCTTTGAGTACAATGTTTTACCATTATTTGCTAAAAAAGCTACTCCACCATTGCTTGAATCAAGGATGTTTTTTTAAGTCCTTTTTTTAATCTGTCAATAAGTTCCAAGAGGATATCATCGGCCTCCGTGAATTTCGTTGTGGTTAACCTGAAGAGTTATAAGTGAGAAGAATAATATAAAAGGTCAATTCTTTTGAGGAGGCTATTAGATTTGATTATTGATGCCCACTGTCATGTTTGGGAAGAAAAAAATATGTCTGTAGAGCTAAAAGAAATTATCTACCAAACATCAAAGAATTTTGGCCTTGACCCTGATCTTATGATGGATGGAACATCTGATCGATTAATCAGAGAAATGGATGAAGCAGGAATAGACAAAGCAGTGATAGTTGCCCTGGATTACGAATTTGCTTTCAAGGGGGATTTTACCTTTAAGGACTACAACGATTATGTTGCCAACATTGTCAAGAAGTATCCTGACAGATTGGCTGGCTACTGTGGAATCGATCCCCGAAGAGGGAAGGGAGCAATCAGAGAACTTGAAAGATGTATACAAGACCTGGAGCTCTCAGGAGTTAAACTATGGCCACTAACCGGCTTCTATCCTGACGATAAGGAGTATTATCCCTTCTATGAGAAAGTTGAGGAATTAGGCGTTCCCATTCTTTTCCACACTGGCACCGGACCACCAAGAACCTACTTGAAATACAATCACCCAACGCACGTAGACACAGTTGCTGTAGATTTCCCCAAAATAAAAATCCAAATGGCACACATTGGAGACCCTTGGGTTAACGAAGCTCTCACGGTGGCAATGAAGAATCCCAATGTATGTTTTGACATTTGCGGAAATTGGGCAGTGGTTTCCAAATTTGCACCCGTATATCTGTTTCAAATCCTCGCCCAAGCAAAGATGACTTGTGGTGTGGGAAAAATTCTTTTTGGCAGCGACTGGCCCATGTTTGTCTCCCTAATATCACTCAAAGAATGGGTTGAGAACATCAAAAAACTGAAACGACCACCACCAATGGAAATACTAGGACTTCCAGACTTCAGCGAAGAAGAGAAAAGATTAATACTCGGAGGAAACGCAGCAAGAATACTAGGCTTTTAAAAATAATAAAGAAAAAACTAAGCATGTCTCCGCCACATATTTTTTCTTCTATATATTGTTCTATTGCCAACCATCATCTTTTTGTTTCGTCGTTTATCGTTAATCAGTGAAATTATATACTAGTTTTTCCTTAATTTTTTAAGGATTCATTAGGAAAATAGAAGTGAGCAAGGAAATGAGCGATCATCCTATTCTCCCCGACGAGTTAATTTGGGCGCTTAGTGTGGGCGGCTACTCTCTTCACATAAAAGAGGCTGCCGGCACCGGTAAGACCACCATAGCATTGGAACTCGCTAAAGCCTTCTCTGATCGTAAGAGTTCCTATCTTTTAACCTATTTTTCGCGGATTTGAATTTTTATTTTGTCTTTAGGTAAAATGTACTTCCAGTACGCCAAGGATATGATGAAACGTATCGACAGCGCCCCAATCCCCCTTATAACAGTGAACCCCTTTTTTTGCATCTGTGGGTGCTTTTGAGCCAAACACATCAACCTTTTTGAATAGGGAACAATTTATATTCTAAAGTAGTTCTTAAAAATTGGAGGAAAACG
>JAHQXB010000011.1 GCA_029856435.1 Candidatus Jordarchaeia archaeon | reverse complement strand
GGTGGTTAGTGTGTAAACGGTTCTTGTTCTTTGTGTGCGTAATGTTTTTAAGGGTCTTCCGCACATAGGACATATCTTGAGGGCTGGCTCGAGCCGAAGCTGTTCGGTGAATGGTGAAGGTAATTCCGTTTCCGTCTTACCCTCCGCCAGCTCCTCTTCCATCATTTGATATCACCTCCGTTTCGTTAAGAGTCCTTAATACTTATATATTAGCCTCTCAAAAACTTTACACTGCACTTCGAAAATTACTGGGTTTTGGGAGGGATGAAGTGAAAAGAGAAACCAAAATTCATACGGCACAAAAGTGTGTAAGCTTAAAGGTAGAGCTAAGATCTTAAAAAAATTGAAAATAGGTTTGTATGTGACGTGTTTTCTGTTTTACTCCCTTACTACTAGGTAAATTATTAGTCCTATAATGCCCAATAGTATGACGATTATGAGCCATAGGGCACCATTCATGCCCCTAGATTCAGCGTCTCTGTAGACCCAGATTGCCAGTATGATGCCTATGATACACCACGCAATAATTACGATCCAGAAGATCGTCATTATTGTGAAGGCTTCAAATTGTAGTGGAATCATTCACTTTCCTCCTTTATGTACATTGGTTTTAAGAATTGTTTTATTTCATATTTAAATATTTCTAATAAATTCGAGTATTTTGTATGTTATTCCTTGATACTTTTAAAAAAATGTTCAAAACTATTTAAATATCGCTAACATAATCTACATAAATAGGCTAAACCTAATTAGCCCTAACCTCCTAATTTCCTCAGAGATTTGAAATCAGCCCAAATTTCCGTGGTGAAACTTTGAAAATCATCCCTTTAGCCTTCGAAAGCCTCGGAACCAGAAGTATGGCGACCCTTGTTGAAACCGTGGATTGTCGAATTGTTATTGACCCCGGTGTGGCTCTCGGCCCCTGGAGATACGGTCTCCGCCCCCACGAGCTAGAACTGGAGAGACTCGCAGAGCACTGGAGGGAAATTAAAACCCACTCCCAGAATTCCGATGTTCTAATAATCACCCACTACCATTACGATCACCATAATCCAAGGGAGCCCCAAATATTTCGCGACAAAATCGTTCTCCTAAAACATCCAGAAAGGAACATAAATTTCAGCCAGAAGAGAAGGTCAGCGTATCTCCTAAAACAGATAGAAGGTTTACCCAGAGAAACCTGGTACTGTGATGGGAAATCCTTCGATTTTGGCAATACCACCATAACCTTTTCTCAACCAGTCCTTCATGGGATTGATTCCAAGATGGGATACGTAACCGAGGTTGCCATTAAAGAAGGAAATGACGTGTTTTTACACACGTCAGACATTGAGGGACCCAGCCTCAAAGACCAAACACTATTCATAATTGAGAACGACCCCCACACCATTTTTTGCGACGGTCCTCTAACCTATATGCTTAACACCCACTACCCACTCAAAAGCTTACAGGATTCAATCCAGAACATAATGGAAATAATTGATAGGACCCGCGTTAAAAAATTCGTTTTAGACCACCACTTTCTGAGAGACATCCAGTGGAAGGAAAGAATAAAAGACCTTTACTCATTCGCTGAATCCAAGGGACTAGAAATCATAAGCGCCGCAGAATTTAAAGGTTTAAAGAACGATCTTCTAGAAGCCAGAAGAAAAGAACTCTGGGAAACAATACCCCACCCTCAAACCCAGAAACATCACGACTCAAACATGCTCACAGAATAACCCTTCTTCAAAAAACATGAAGTGTAAAAACCCTAGGCACTCATACAATTTTTTGGAATTGATTTCTGTCCTTTAACTCTCTTTTAATTGATTTTGATAGTTTATGGGCTTGTCTTATTGGTTCTGGTAGGCGGAGCTTTGAGGTTTCCAGCACAATATTTATGGCTGTTTCAAGGGATATCTTGTGTCCTACGCTGACATAGACTGGCTTCTTTTCAGTTCCTGTAGTGACTGCGGCTCCCACCACCCGTCCCTCCAGAGTAATTAGTGAGTATTTTTCTTCTCCCCTTTTTTGGGACACTCGGCCACAGAGCAGAGTTTTGGCTACCCCAATTGTTGGTGCATCTATTAGAATCCCAAAGTGCGATGCGGCTCCAAGAAGATAGGGATGCAGTCTCCCATTGGAATCCACCATGAACAAGTCCACACTGCTTTCCAAACTCTTAGCAACCCTCAACATGGGGGGCGTCTCCCTAAAAGAGAGGAGAGTTGGAATATAGGGGAATGAGACCTCCTCATAGATCACCTTCTCCTCCAATACCTGCAGATTCCTTCGATCCAAAACAACCCCACAAGCAATCGCAGTATTCTTATAGTATGATACGTCCAAACCGCAGATATTCTCAATTTTGTCAAAGCAATCCACCTCAATAACCTGTGAAGCTAGTTTCTTCTGAAGTTTCCTCGCCTCCTCCAGCGTCAAGCCAATCTTAGCCAAATCCTCATCCAAACTGCTTCCTCTCTTTAGACTTCCGGATCCCAAACCAGAAACCTCCCCTACCAAAGCCCTAAACACCTACCAAACAACAACTCTCATACAACTATCGATGGTACGGAACTATTTTAAAATATTCAAAAGTGGGGATAGCCAAAAATGAGGGCTTTTATCTACACTTCGCAAGAAGACCCCTTCCGAAAGGGAGGGGATGAATTGCGGTTGAACTTAAATAACTCTTACAATCTAAAAAGTTTTTGGGATGTTCCCTTGCAGAAAATACGACCGAGACCTGAATGCGTGTGTAAATATAGCCCATAGGGTAACGAGCTCTATGGGATGGGGGAGCCGTGAGCCCCCCGAACCAGCAGATGAGGAGATGGGCGTAAAGCCTACTCTAAACGCTGGAAGCCCCGTCCGTTAGGGCGGGGTAGTTCACAGCCATACTACTACTGCGGGAGGGAAGAACACGAGGGGGGTTAGTGCTAGAACCTGGTAGGTTATGCTGTTTTTTTGTCCAAGGGACATAATCCACATTCCTTGGAGATCCCCTATTACTGCCAAACTATTAATGGGTTTAAAGTCCTGCAGCCAAACAATGTGGGGGCTCATATCTTGACCGTCACACTCCACCGTTACCCTCACATTCCAGTAATAAACTGGTAGCAAAGTGGAGCCCAAAGGTATAAGGTAGGCGCCGTCGGGATAGGCAAAGGTGTAAGGCCACTTGGCAAACACTACGTGCTTAGACCAAGATGATGTGTCATTAATCTGGTGGAAGGCGTCAAAAGCGTTGAGCAATCCATATCCGGAAGCGGGGTCCCAACCTGGGAGTAGTATGTCATTCATTGCGGCGGATCTAATTATGGCTGCCCTTATTCTGAGAGACCATTCATCTCTCGGTATGTTGAGTTCCTTGCAGGTTTGGGCAAGCATTGCGCAAACTCCCGCAGTTGTGGGGCCGGCTAGGCTGGTGTGTCCGCTAGTGGATGGGGATAGCACTTCGGGTTTGGGTTGTCCGTCCCAGGTGGGTCCAAAGCTGGTGAGGGTTGATGGAAGACCATATTTGTTGGCGGCTCCTGAGGTGATGGCGAACTCAGCGTTGCCGGGATTTGAAACTGATTTTATCCTATTGGCATTGTTCCCTACAGCTAGGCACACCACTATTCCGCAGTAGAGCTGAATATAATTCATCATTTCTGTGAGGGTTTGGCTCATGCGGATGGGATTATCTGTTCCATCACTAAAATTGATTACAGTGATATTGTACTTGTCCCTGTTGGCTACACACCAAGCCATCCAATACATGAGAGTCGTGGGGTCGTAGCCGAAATCCCAATCAACAACCCTGATATCAATTATGTTTGCACCCTTAGCCACCCCTCTACCCTCACCTCCAGCAGCGGTACCGGCGCAAGCAGTGCCATGATTCACTCCGTAGGGATGAATGTCTGGAACTGGATCATAGGTAGTGTTAATGGTGTCATAAACAATTCCTGTAGAGCCCTCAATATTTAGAATTACTTCTCCAATACCTTCTTTGTAAAATTGGCCTCCGGGAACTTCAAACTCCTTATCATCTATTCCTGCATCTAGAAATGCTATGCTTACACCCTCACCCGTAATATTTCTCCCGTTAATCTTTAGGTTCCAGACTTCGGGGGCGTGGGTTAACTCCACCCACCACCTGATTATCTGCTGTTGCCCTATATCCTCTGCCTGAAGCTCCCCGTTTTTTTCTAGGATGTCCATGGTTTGGATAATGTTTTGTGTTTCGTTAACAATGGTTGGGGAGAGCCGCTGTTTAAAATTGTTTTCCACATACAATATTTTGTCGCGGTAATTCTTGGTGAATTCCTCCAATTCCTCGTACCCCCGAATTTCACAGGACAATATGTGGATGTTTCCCAGGTTCACAAGGAAGGGTTCGCCACTTGCATCTCGCTTTATTTTGAGGTAGGTGAGGTTTTCTAGCTCTTCTACCGTGCTTGTGTTAAGGTAATCCTTGAAGCGTATTGTTATGGGGATCCACTCGTCGTCTAGGCTTTTTGCCATTTGCTTAATTTTTGGGTCGATAATCCAATTAGAGTCTATGTTGGGGTTTGGAGACTGAACTACGGAGGGGGTTGCGGGACGGGGGAAAATTGAGGGGGAAATTGACAGTAAAAAGATGCCTAGGATTAGGAGGGCAACCACCGCTTTTTTGGGCATTTTTACTTTGGGCAATTCACGTTCTGCTCCCGAACATTTTTGAACTTTTGGTGACTGTTGCCTTGCATTTTTTCCGTGTTAAGTTGTTACCCGCCACAGAATGATTAGAATAATATGCCTTTTTATTTTTAAACAATGCGTTACTTTTTAATGCTACCCTTTTTTGGGGGGCAGGCTAAAATATTTTCTGGTGTTTTGGTGTTTGTTTTGTGTGTGTCTTATTTTTTCATATCCCAAAATTATGATTATAAGTAATTTTTCATTCTAGAAAATATGAACAAAAAGTATAAATAGGGGAACATAATTAGATTAAGTCCATAAAAATACCCATTTGCATCTATCCGAGAGTGCCACTATGAAACTTACCCGAGTAACATACACCCTTAAGCAATCAAAGCTTACAATTGAAACAGATAGTCCCTCCTCCATAAAGCTTGCCATTCAATCCCTCAAAAGAAACCGGGAACTATTAGAAGAATACATCCGAAAAAATCCCGAGTTTTTAACATCCTTCGAACCCCTAGAAGTCAGAGACGCCCCCAAAATTGTGAACATTATGGCAGAAGCCGCTTCTGCGGCAGGTGTAGGCCCCATGGCAGCGGTTGCCGGAGCCCTAGCAGACCTAACCGTTGACGCCATGCTGGTAGAGGCCAAGGTGGCTGTGGTAGAAAACGGTGGGGAAATATCCGCAAACTCAGACACTCCCATCGTTGTAGGTTTACTAGCAGGCACCTCCCAATTATCGGGTAAGATTGGATTCCATTTAAAGCCCAACGATTTCCCCATAGGTATTGGTACAAGCTCTGGAACTGTGGGACACGCAATAAGTTTTGGGGAGGCGGACGCCGCAACCATCATCGCTGATAACGCCGCTCTAGCAGATGCTGCTGCTACTGCTGTGGGAAATGTGGTTCAGGGAGAAGACTACGAAAAATCTTTACAAAAAGGTTTGGAAACCGCAGAAACTATTCGGGGAGTAAGAGGCTCACTAATCATAAGAGGCGAGTATGCAGGAATGGTGGGCAAACTCCCCCAACTTGTGAAAATTGAGGGAGAAGCTTGGAAGAGTTTGAAAAATGTTCAGGATTATCTTCCACCAAAAATCAAATTCATCTAAAAGGGGCGGACAAAAATGGTTCACGGAAGGCAGGACAGGTTAATCCTAGAAGTAGAAAGCGGAAACATTTCCACCCCCACAGATATATTAAGCATCGTTGAACACATTAAAAGTAGTAAGAGGCGGGAAGTCCTCGTAGTAGTTACCGGATCTGGAAACGTTGCGGGGCAAATAACTAGTGTAGCTACTCAGTCACATCACAACAAGATACTTCTTTCAGAATGGGATGAAATCTTAGCCCTTGAGCAGCTCTTAGAGGCACAACTCATAACCGCCGCGCTGAAATCCCAAAAAATAAACGCTACTTACATTGATCCATTCCAATACACTCTGATAAGGATGGTGGGAAACTCTGGCAGCCCACAAATATCAGAAAGTGAGACAATTAAAGAAGTTAAGAACACAGTTGGCTCCAAACTTCCAAACAGCATAGTGGTTATGTGTGGATTGGTTGGAAAAAATGAGCAGGGAAAAATAACCATAATCAGAGATAACACGGAGAAAATATTCACAGTTTTGAAAAAGGCCCTAAACACCCCGCTGCACAAAAAGCTATCATACTCCAACACATCATAGATGGACAAGTTTAAGAGCCATTCAGCCCTTTTAGTGCCAAAACACTGGTTTAAACCTTTTTGGACTCATAAATTTTGTAGGTCTTCGGTGTGGGATAGCTGGGTTGTTTAGCGGGTTTTTTGGTTTAGATTCTTATTTCTTGCCTAGTGGTTCTTTTTCTTCTCCTTCTCTCAGATTTCTTATTATCCTTGTATGGGCATGCTAGTATCTCGTTGACTCTTTCCTGGACTTCTGGGGGAAGCTCCTTGTTAGCTATAGCGTATACCTTCGCAATTACTAGTAGGTCTGATTGTGAGATGTCTGGGTTGCTCGACCAGCCGGGAGAAGCCAGAATCATACACACCTTCTCTTTTTTAACGCATCCCCCATCACATTTATCACATTGAGTGGGCTGGAGGTAAACTTCCCCGGTTCTTAGATCAACAGTCCATATGGCTCTCTCATCTCTTAAAACAATCTCGTCGTTCCCGGTGTGAAATCCCATTGCTTCTAATACTTCCCTAATTAGGGGGACGTTTAACGGGATTGTTGCGAGGTTCTCCAGTCTCCTTCGGCTTAGAAGCTGAGCGTAGGGGGGAAGAGTATTGTAGGAAAGCCTCAGATAGAGGGGTTCACTCCTTCTTTCAAATATCCTCTCTGAAAGAATCTTTAGACTCTCCATAGGGTCCTCAATGTAACTGTCACCATACTCCAAAAAGAGTTCTTGGGGGCTTCTCTCATCCACAATGATGACCAGCACTGGGATTTCTCCACAGTGCTTGTAGACCTCTTCAATGTATTTAGAGGCCTCTCCCTCCACTCGCTTGGTTAAGAGGATTATGGCTCCGTAGGCTCCCTTAAAATAATGGTGAAACATGGACTTAAAAGGGGGAGAATCATAAACATCCCAAATTTGAACCTTAACCATTCTGCCCTTAACATTAATTACATTCACCTGCAGGCTAACACCCACAATGGATTTAAAACACTCCAAAAAGTAGCTATTAGAATCCATAGATAAAAGGAAACGATCCTTCACCTCCTCCCGGGGACCGATGACCAAAACCTTAAAAACAAACTCTGAACTCAAGAGAGAGCCACCCCCCACCGACCCTTTTTCAGCCTCCAGCAATGCGTGGCAAAACAATCACAAGGCTTCCCTCATCAACGAGTGAATTAAAATCCGCCTTCTTGCCATCCACAATAACCGTAAAGTAATCTTTACTGAGACCTAACTCCGCGAGAAGTTCCCCAACTCTAAAACTCCTCTTACTAACAAACTTTAACAAACCTAACTTTCCTGAAGTTTCACTCATAGCCCAAGTCCATCCAAAAACCAGTAATTCCTAATAAAATCACGGTGAGAAAAAATATAAGCTTTATGTCAAAAACAAA
>JAHQXB010000065.1 GCA_029856435.1 Candidatus Jordarchaeia archaeon | reverse complement strand
GGGTGAAGTAAAATACTATTTTGACTAGAGCGCCAAAAACGGATTCCTGTTAGCGGCTACCGCTCGAAGGAGGGAGAACTCGTTTTTGCTTTTCTTTGTTATGGGGGGAGTCTTTTTATGACTTCTATTCTTTCTTTTATGGTGATTACTGGAAATTCGAAGCTTCCGTAGCGGGTTACGTGGGACAGCTTTTCTATGTTTCCCTGAACCATTTTTGTTAGTGCGCTGATTGCTGGTTCTCTTTTTCCCATCCAGATGACTGCGTATTTGTCGGCGTTGAGCTCCTGATTTTTTTTGACCTGTTCTTCCATTCCGGGGTATCCGAACTCTTTTATTATGGCTTTCACTCCCCCCACTATGTCCTCCACCTCATACAGGGGCATATTGGCCCACTTGGAGAGTAGGAGATTAAATCCCGTTTTGCTTAACTCCAGCAAAACATTAGCCGCGGAATTATTGTGGAGGATGTGGCACATCTCATGGAGAACAACGTATCTAAGCTCATCCCTATCCAAAACATTATACAGCTGGTTGGAAACATATATGGCACCTATAGGCACATTGCAAACATATATGCCCCTCGAGAATGCTGGAGGGTCGTTGGGTTCAGCTTCAAACCTTCTCCCAGAAACCAGCCTTAGGGGACTGTTTAATTGTTCAAGGTGGTCATCAATAAAGCTTTGAATAACTTCGTCAACCACAGAGGACTGCTCAATTCTCTCCAACTGCTCAGACATACACGTCACCATAATGAAATCCGGTCTCCAGAATCCAATATTGAATTGAGAATATAAGTTAATCGCATAGGAGGGAGGACACATTCTGCCATAAGCGTTTCTTCATCCAACATAATTTTAATAATATTTATTAGACACTTATAGTAGTAATATTTCGAAGATTTTTGATTGGAAAGAATGGAGGTATTGGAGATTAGAATTTTCAACCCATTTATTGAAACTATGCCTCGTCCAGATATCGAGCGTATCCAGGAAAACCGGTTAAAAAGCCAACTGGTACATGTATACTATAACTCAGAGTTCCACCACAAAAATTTTGATAAGGCGGGAGTTAAGCCCGAAGACATAAAGAAGCTGAGTGACATAAAAAAGCTACCCCTAATCACCAGAAAGGAGCTACAGGAAGCGGTGAGCAACAGCGACCCCTTTGGCGGTCGACTATGTGTCCCAGAAGAATTCGCTATTTTCTATGCCGATGAGTTCCCCTGCGAGGGCGAAATGATATACGTGGGAGTCACAACACGCGACACAGAAATGCTAGTTGAAGCCATCACCAGACAGTGGGCCATGGCCGGAGTGGAAGAAGGAGACACTGTGGGGTTAAACTTTTGGAGCTGGAACCCCATTTACTCAGTGGCCTGCCTAGGAGACGTGAGCACCACCATGAGGCTGGAGTGTAGATGGGTGGGAAATGAAGGGCTCTTCCTGCTCAGCGGAAGAATGCTCCACATACTCAAATTTATGAAACCAGCAGTCTACGTAACCTATCTAGAATTATTACAATACTTGGAAATGTCATCAAAACAGAGCAACATTCCATTAAGGGGACTGGTTCAAAAAAGCGTGATATGCCTAGACCCCGCAAAGGTTCCCACCAATGATGAGAGAAGAAAGTGGGAGGAAACATTCGGCTGCCCCCTGCTTGCAGGCTACAATCTGAGAGATAACTTATTCTTCCCATTAGAGTGCCAGGAGAGAAAAGGCCTCCACGCCTGGGAAGACCTATACTTAGTAGAAGCAGTAGATCAGCAAACAGGAGAACAGGTGGCCGACGGAGAAAAGGGAAAACTCACAGTGACCAATCTCTGGAACGAAACAACACCCATCATAAGGTACACCACAAACATAGACGTTAAACTCAACAAAGAAAAGTGCGATTGTGGAAGAACACACCTCAGAATAATGCCCGCATAGGAGGAAGAAAAATATGGAGTTCGAAATGGGAAGAGAATATTGGAACCCAAAAGTGGAAACTATGAAACAAGCAGAAATAAAAGAACTGCAACTAAAAAAGGCCAAGTCAATTATAGCTCATGCTTACACTAACTCGCCCTTCTACAGAGAACTCTGGAAAAAGGCAGGAGTCACACCCGAAGACATAAAGACCCTAGACGACCTTGCAAAAAGAGCCCCCATTTTCAGAAAAGATGATATAAGAGACCGCATGGAGAAGGGAGACCCCTTCGGAGGACTCTTAAGTGTGCCCATGAGCCACCTTGTGGCCTGCTTCGCCTCCACCGGAACTACGGGAGTCCCCACATTCTACGGCTACACCAAGGATCAAGCGGAAAACATGGCAATCGCGGAAACGAGAATAGCGTGGATGGTTAAACTCCGCCCCGGAATGAGGTACGTGGTTCCAGGGGGCCCCTGGCACTGGCATAGCGTTGCCCTTTTTGGTGCTTGGAGGAGGATTAGTCCCCGCTTCTATATTGCGGGGATGGTGGCACCAATCACCATTGGGCACACGTTTGACGCAATTGTGAAGTTCAAACCTCACCACATATTTGCGGCTCTTGATGTAGCCTTTGGATTAAATGAGGAGGCCCATAAGAGAGGTATTGAAACTACTGAGCTTTTCTCTGACCTATTGTACGCCAGAACCGGGCATGGTGAACCCATGACCAGGGCTCTTTTTGATTTCTTTAAGGACAAGTGGGGCATTAGGGATGCCTTTGATGGCGGGGGCATAGGTGAGGGAATGATGGTTTGTTGCGACTGCTACGCCCATGCCGGTCAACATATGTGGGAAGATCTCTGGCACATAGACTTGGTTGACCCCGATACTGACGAGAACATATCCGTGAAGACTGGCGAGAGAGGGGAGTACGTGGTAACTAATCTGCACGCTACCGGTATTCCCTACGTGAGGTGTGCCTCGGAAGACTATTGCGAAGTTTACCCTGAACCATGTGAATGTGGTAGAACCCACATAAGGATGAAGATTACCAGCAGGACGGGTTGGATACTGGATATTGGGGGAAAGAGGATTACCCCCTATGATATAAGGCTGGTAATGGAGATGCATCCTGAGACTAGGGAGGCAGCGTTCACCATCGATAAGTATGCAAAAAAGATGGATAAGGTGAAAATCAGAGCAGCCTATGATAAGAAGATAACAAAGGATCCCGAGGAACTGAAGGCCAGAGTGCAGAAAAGCATCAAAGACAAACTGGGCATCGACTCAGAGATAACTTGGGTGGACTACTCCCAGCTTCCAGTCATGATGCATAAAATTATGCGGATAACTGACCTAACCAAAGCCTAAAAATTTTCACTTTTTCTTTTTTTAATTGAGTGCCCTCGCATAAAAAATAATTTTTTAATCTGGGGCTGTTTTTTAGAAAGTTTTAATGTAGTGCGTGGAAGCGCCAGAAAAGCTTAGCTTAGGATTGTGGAAGGTTTTGTTATGCCTAGGATTCCTGTTGGGAAAGTTAACTTGTACTATGAGATTCATGGAGAGGCCTCTCCTCTGGTTATGATAATGGGTTTAGGCGGTTCCTCAGCTGCCTGGGATAAGTATATTATTAGTACTTTTTCTAGGGAATTTAGGGTGATCATCTTCGATAATCGGGGTTCGGGTCGCAGTGATGTTACAGAGGGAGATTACTCTATTGAGATGCTTGCTGATGATGTGGTGGGACTGATGAGTGCTCTGGGTGTGCCTCACGCCCATGTTTTAGGTGTGTCGATGGGGGGAATGGTTGCCATTGAGCTGGCTTTAAGGTATCCCGAGCGAGTGGACAAGCTTGTTCTCTGCTGCACCTCTGGGGGTGCCTCAAGGTTCATTCCCCCGAAGGGTGATGCTATGGAGGACATTATGGGATTGATGAGTGGCGAGCCAGAGGAAATGTTGAAGAGAGGTTTACGCCTTATGTATACGCCGGAATTCATTGCTGAGCACCCTGAGAGGGTGGAGGAGTTCATTCAGGAAATGAGAACTGCAAATGTTTCCTACTCTCCCGTGGGAACTATGAGGCAGCTGAGAGGCATAATGAGATTTGAGGCCCATGACAGACTGCACAGAATTAAAATTCCAACCCTTATAGTCGCTGGGAAAAGAGATCCCTTGGTTCCCTATGAAAACTCCCTAATTTTAGCTGAGGAAATCCCGGGCTGCAAACTCGTTCTTTTTGAGGATGCGGGACACGGACTCTACTCCCAGAAAAGAGAGGAATTCTGCAAAATCGTCCTAGACTTCCTAAAAGAATCATAAAAAAGGTCAGCCCAAAAAGGAGGAATACATTATTGTCCATCACTTGGCTTGTTAGGCTTCAGTGACCTTAAAGGCGATTTCTACGGGTATAGCTTTTTTTACTAGGCGGATTAGGTGGCAGTACTCTTCGGCCAGTTCGGCGCAGGTTTGGGCCTTTTCTTTTTCCCCTTTTGCTACTGTGGCCTCTATTTTTCCCTCTATCCTTTCTGCGTGGTAGCCGTCTCTCGCCTGTCTTATGGTTAGCTGGAGGGGAACTTTGAGTTCTAGGAGGTTTATCTTCATCTTGTTCTTTATGTAGATGAAGGTTTCGAGAAGGCAACCCGCAATGGAGGATGTAAAAAGTTGGTCCGGGCAGTAGGATAAGCTTCTGCCGCCCCATTCCTTTGGGCTATCAATTCTGATTTGGGGAAAGTTTTTAATGGTTATTTTTCCCCCAGTTTCTCCGTCCCAAGAAACAATTGTTTCAAATAGGTGAATCTTCTTTTCTGGCAAAGTCACACATCAACCCTCAAAAAAATTGTGAATAAGATAGGGCAAGTAGGGATGTAAATATTTTTGTCCAGCTTAAAAAGATTGTGAGGATTAGATGGCTTGTTGTGTGGGATGTATTTCCATTTTTTTGCTGGGTTGTAATTTTGCTTCAGGGTATGATGGGTAGTAGCAGATGTGAGGGGTATTCTGGGTTGTGGAATATGGTGTTGGTCATTTTTCTGCCACTCAGGAGGTGGCTGAATAGGAGGGCGCTTATGTCGGTGGGTTCTCCGTCGTCGCTGCTAATTTCTAAGCCTATCCTATGTCCGGCTTTGAAAACGTTTGATGTGGGCAAAATTTCAATTGCGTATTGGTAGACTTTGTTAGCTTTTATGGGTTTAATTTTGTTGTGGGGATGGAAGGGTTTCCAGGGTTTTGATTTACCTTTGTCCAAATCTCTGTGTGAGGCCTTCAGCCAGCCTCTTGTTAGAACTCTTCTGGTTTCGTCGGGATTCACGTCCTCCAGTCTGACTATCCAGTCTGGATCAGTGTCTGTGGAGAGAGCGTACAGATATAGGGCGATTGGACCTGTGACTTCAGTGTCCTTCTCCAGGGGGGCTGTTTCATACCTTACCCTATAGTAGGAATAGTCTTTTTTTCTCTTGTGGGGTGGCTCGTAAATGTATTTGTCCGGTTTCTCATCTTTTCCGGGAGGGAGAGCGTTTAGCAATCCATTGTTGTGGAGATAGTATTTTGACCACTGGGTTCTTGCTAGGGGCCACTCGTTTTCCTCCCTCCACTGGTTGATTCCCTGAACATAAATTTTTATGGGCGGTTCATTCATTATTTTGGTGTTTAAGCCCTTAAGCCAGTAATCGTACCACCTAATTATGACATCGTGATACTCACTGAAGGGCCTCACCATGCTTGGCGGTCCTATGAGCATTTTTTTGGGGGCCTTTATGGATTCAAAGGCATTGAAGGCACCGTTGAGATGTATGGCGCCTTTGGCCCAGTCGGACCCCACAAAGGTTGGAATTTTTATCTTCTCCAGCCGCTTCCAAGGAGCTCTCTCCCAGTAGAATGGCCCATCAGTTGGGTTCAATAATAGGTCATAGATGAGGGGGTTCGTCTCCGGGTTTTTAAGGATTTTAATGAGGTCGGGGCGATTCTTTACCGCATCGCTGTTTAAGAGTTCTTCAACCCTTTGTTCTAGTTTTGCCCCCAGCACCTTTGGTGATAGAGGTGTGGTTCTGCAGTTTCCCCTCAGTCCCTGGTACCAGACCATTGGGAAGCCTATGGTGCAGATTCCCCCATGGTATGCTAGGTGTCGGTAGAGGTCCGTGAATCCGTCAAGTGGAAAAATAGCTTTAAGGTGGGGAGGCGGATTTTTTAGGGAGGCCACCAAGTACTGAATAATGGCGAAGTAGGATATTCCCACCATCCCCACATTTCCGTTACACCATGGCTGCTGGGCGATCCACTCCACCAAATCGTATCCATCCTCCTGCTCCTGAGGCGAGAAAACGCCTTGGTATTCACCCTCGGATTTAAAAGTTCCCCTAACATTCACGATTACGTGAGCATAACCCCTACTGGCAAAGTATTCGCTGAGTCCTGCCTCAATTGAGGCCAGCTCCATCATTTTTTCCGGACTTAGACCCCGTGACTCCAATAGATTCTTGGGTTCCATAGGGATATTCTGCTTGTCCTTATCGTAGGGAGACATAGATAGAAGCGCAGGATATCTTCCCACCGCGTCTGGTCGATATATGTCCGCGGCGAGTTTGGTGCCGTCACGCATGGGAATGTAGATGTCTTTATCCACTTTAACGCCAAAAATTGGTTTTGAGCCCTTCTCCCTAACTGTCTTCATAACTAATCACCAAGACTCCACAGTTTTATTTAGAAACTCTGTTGTTTGGAATTTAAACTTTATGCGACGAAGAAAAAGTTGGGTTTTACCTTTTTGTTTCCTCTTATTTTTCCACAACTTTTCTGTATTTTTCGTGTATTAGGTTCCTGTCACAGTTCCAGAATTCCCCCAGCATGGTTTCCTGTTCCCTTTTGGTGAAGAAGTTCATGCATTGGATGAAGAAGTGTTCGTCTTCCTTTTCTAGGTGTTTGGGGTAAAATTCAACCAGCTCTTTCAATATTTCCACTATTTCTTTCGGGGCGCCCATGCTGTCTTGGACATGTTTTTCTCATCGTTGGCCAGCCTTCCCACAGTGTTTCTAGCATAGATGTGTTCTTCTATCAATTCATCCATTGTCCTTTTATGTTCGGAGTGTTAAAACTGCTTCTATTTAGAATAAAGCTTGTTAACTTCCAACAGTTAACGTTAAGGAAAAACCATTAAATCCATCATTCCCTTAAAAAACAACCGCACACATGTGTCGTGTAGCCGATTCCATCCAAAGCCCGGAATGCGGGAAGTTTGAAAAGCCCAATAAGGACAGGACAATTGGGAGCATCCTCCCATCGAAACCAGGGGAGATGTGCCTGCTTCAACCGTTCCCCGGGCGATAGATTCGCAAAATCTCGTGTTTTTTTGGGCCCTTTTTTTGGCGCTTCTCAAAACTGTTTCTCACCACTTAAATGGGATGGAAACATTAAAAATCGAGGAAAAACACCGATAAAACCATAAATTATCAGGAACACAACAGCAAAAACCATAGCAAAGATCCTGCGAATCTATCGCCGGGGCGAACCGGTCTCTCCATGAAACTTGAAGGGGGAAGACACAAAGTTACTAGGTTAACGCTGGGTCAGAATGGTGCTTTCTCCCCACACCCGGATTATTGTCCAGATGATAGTTTAAAATTGTTTTATCGGGGATATTTAAAACTTCCCTTAAGTGCAATTGGTAATGGAGCTCATTTAAGATTCGTATATGAAAGGAGGTTTATTTTGTCTTCATTTCCAATTAGGAGCCTTAATAGGGGATTTGAAGGAAATAAACTCGTTATGGAAGCAGTTTTTCAAAAATTTCCAACCTTTTTTGTCGGTTTAACTGAA
>JAHQXB010000071.1 GCA_029856435.1 Candidatus Jordarchaeia archaeon | reverse complement strand
GCCTCAGAAATCCGCCACAAACTCACCCACCACATAGACAACGTACTGAAAGGAAACGCGGAAAGCTTGATGAAAGCCACACAAAAACAGTTCCAAACAATTGTTACAAAAGTTAACTGAAGTACTATATATACAGCCTGCTATGCGGCGTGTGTTCCAGATTTTTGGGGGGATACACCTGTTGCTGGAAGTGGGGACAGGGGAGAGACTTACTGTGGCGCTTAACCTCAGGGAGGTTCACCGGAAGATTCTTGCACTTCTGGGAACAGTGTATGAAAAAGTATATTTATGTTAAAGGGGGTGCGGAATGTGGGTTTTATAGTCAAATAATAAAATTTTCTATCAAACTAACATTTACTATGAGAAGCATTTTCATATTCTTGCCTGAAGAAGCGTAGCCAAGTTTTTAAATTAAACTATTCATAACATACTGAGTTATTTGTAACCAAATGTTTCTTTATCTTTAATTCCCCCCCATTTTCTAATGCCAAGCAAAATGTCTAGTTCCATAGGCGTTACCACAGGGATTTTAAACTGAGGTCCGTCCTCAATTACAATTCTTGGGCATGCAGTTATTACAAGTGCTTCTATGTCTACTAGTCCCGCAAATCTTTCAGGATTTATTTCCTCGCAGGTTATTAAGTAGGCCTCCTTCCCTTTGCCTTCAATTTTTTCTTTAATCTGTCTGGCAGATTTTAAATTTATTTGTCCAAACTTCAAACCTATGACTACTCCAAACCTCTTCACGTTCTTAGCTTTTGCTATCTGAGCGTATCTCCGCATAAGAACTCTTTTGGCTTCTTCACTCATATCAGTAACTTTTCCAGAAAAGGGATCTGCTGCTATGACCCTCTTACCCGTAGCTAAAGCGATTCCTAATGGATGAAAAGTTCCTCCGCCAACAAACAAAAATTGGTCGACATTTATTTTCTCGATGCTAGACAAATCGCAACCCAATATTTGCCCTGCGTATTTGGCTCTTCCACTAGGTTTACCTACCAAAACCTCAAATCCTTTTTCTTCGAGTAGTGTTTTTATTTCATTTAATTTATGGATATGTTGGACAGTTGTTGCAATGCCTATTTTCTTGGCACTTAAAAAGCCTATCGCTCTCAATACAACATCTCTAACTTCTATATCGGAACGCGCCTCTACGAACAACGTAGGAACTTTAGGTTTTTTGGGCCAAGGAGAATGACCAAAATGTACTAAAAGATCCGCTTCAATCTTTAAGGCTGCAGTTTCCGCTAGGTCGCATCCTCCCCAACAAGGATCAGCAGATATTACTATTTCCGCTCCAGTAGCTAATTTAAGTGCTTTACTAATTTTTACTGCAGAACTTTGTAATCCTTCAGGAAATTGGAGTAGAACTTTTCGTGCTTTCCTCCTTTTAATTTCCGCTTCAATACTATTTAACTCCATAAAATAGTCCATTTCTATCATTTACCTACTTTTAATTTTTAATAATTGTTATTTTCAAAATAATCTTTTATTCCGCTCAAACCAATCATCTTTTTATTAACTGAAGAAGTTTGCTATCGATTTAGCGATCATTGTAATTAGATTTATTTATATCTTCTTAGACCTATCTTTTAAAGAGAGGTGAGCAAAATCGCCAGTAATAGATCGTATTTCTGCAAGCAAGATTCTTGATTCTAGAGGGAAATATACAATAGAGGTTGCACTTTATTGCAATGGTTTTAAGGCTGTTGCCAGCGCTCCATCTGGAGCCAGCGTTGGAAAATTCGAAGTTCAAGCTTTTCCTAAGGAAGGAGTGGAACGCTCAATTCAAATTATACACAGTGAATTGTTACCCAAAATTAAGGGAATAAAAGTTGAAGAGCAAAAAGAAATCGATAGAACAATATGGACTATCGATGGTACAAAAAACCTCAGCAGAATCGGTGGAAACGCTGCAATAGCTATTTCCATCGCCACAGCTAAGACCGCATCAAAAAGTAAAAATCTGATGTTATGTCAATACCTTGGAAACAAGCTAAGGCTTCCATTCCCTATGAGCAACATTATAGGGGGCGGAGTGCACACAAAAGGGGATTCGATAGATTTTCAGGAGTTCTTGATCCTGCCTTTAGGAGCCAAAACATTTGAAGAGGCAGCAAGAACTAATTTAGCGATCCACCAAGTAACAGGAGAACTAATACTAAAAGCCTACTCAAAATATGTGCTTGGAAGAAATGATGAAGGCGCATGGGCGGCGCCTCTAACAATAGAGGAAGCTCTAGAAATACTAACTAAAGCAATAGAAAAAGTTGAAGATGAGACAGGAGTAAAAGCAAAAATTGGTATAGACGCCGCGGCATCAAGGTTATGGGACCCTAATAAGGGGCAATATATTTACAGAAAAGAAAAGAAAAGATTAAACTCTGAACAACACTTAGAATACCTATTACACCTTCTAAACAATTATGAAATAGCATACCTCGAAGATCCATTTCAAGAAGAGGATTTTGAATACTTCGCAAAACTAAACGCAAGTATAAAAAACAGCATGATAGTTGGCGATGATCTAATAGTGACTAACAAAAAGCGTCTTGAAACAGCAATAGAAAAAAATGCAATAACGTCATCTATAATAAAACCCAACCAAGTTGGCACCCTAACAGACACCATATCAACCGTAGATCTCTGCCATAAAAGTAAAATCATCCCCATAGCTTCACACAGATCTGGAGAAACTACAGATCCTGTTTTGTCCCAAATCGCAGTTGGATTAAATTGTCCAATAATTAAAATAGGAATAATGGGAGGAGAGCGTATGGCCAAGATAAATGAGCTTCTCAGAATAGAGAATTCTCTCAAAATACCTTTATCTAAACCTCCCATATGAGAATTTTAATGAAAAATTATCTGAAGGTGAAAAGGTAATTAGAAACGATGTCAGTTTGTTGGATGCTGAAAATATTATAGAATATATAGCAAGTAATTACAAGGGTTCCAGAAAAATTGTTGAGATAGGAGTGGGGAGAATTCCCCAAATAGCTCTAGGACTAAAGGAAAAATTACCAGAAACTGAGATTGTTGTCACAGACATAGAACCTAACAACCTAGAGCATATACCCGATTGCCACGGCTTAAAAACTGTTGTCGACGATATAACCGCACCAAGTATGGGAATATATACTAATAGCACGCTCATTTATTCTATTCGCCCCCCTCCCGAGCTTCATCCCTCCCTTTTAGAATTAGCAAAAAAAGTTCAAGCCGACCTTATAATTCGATTACTGACAAATGAACCTCTCTATATACGTGATACTACGCACAAAATTATAAATTATAAAAAAACAGTGCTACACCTTTTTAAGTTCAGAGACATTAAAGGTAACAGATAGGATGTTTATGCTTCAATAGTTTTAATCGTTTGTTGTAAAACAATATGTTTTATTAAGTAAAGGGATAAGATTATTTTTCATTATTGAATACTACAAAAAATTAATAAAAGATTTGTATTAATTGGCATATTATACTGTAACCGGAGGTTATAAGTATGAGTCCCAGTGAAAAAAGGTTTATCCTATGGTTCGAAGAAGTTGGAAAAAGCGATGTGGCTGCAGTAGGAGGAAAATCTGCTAACTTGGGTGAATTAACAACAAAAGCCAAAGTCCCAGTTCCACCAGGTTTTTCAGTTACTACTTATGCCTATAAAAAGTTCCTCGAGGATACAAAAATAGAAACTAAGATATTTAACATGCTGGAAAAAACCGATATTAAAGACTTCCAGCAACTCGAAGACACCTCAAACAAAATTAGGCGCCTTATTGAATTTACACCAATACCTGAGGACATTTCAGAGGCGATAATGGAGAGTTACGATGAACTAGGTAAAAGAGTAAAACAAAAAGAGCCATTAGTGGCTGTCAGGTCGAGCGCCTCTGCAGAGGATAAAGTGATGGGCTAACCGTTCTTCCTCTATTGCCAGGCGCATCTTTTGCTGGACAACAAGAAACGTATCTAAATGTTAATAGGGAAGGTTTGCTTGAAGCAGTAAGAAAATGTTGGAGTAGCCTATTCACAAAGAGAGCCATAACTTATAGGCAAGAAAAAGGATTCAGACATCAAGATGTGCTAATTAGCGTAGCTGTCCAACTTATGGTTGATGCGAAATCTGCGGGAGTCATGTTTACATTACACCCAACAACTGGAGACACTACAAAAATAATGATAGAAGCCAGTTGGGGATTAGGAGAAGCTGTCGTAAGCGGAGCAATAACACCAGACACATACTTAGTGGACAAATCTACTCTAGAAATAATAGAAAAACATGTTGTAACCAAAAAAGTAGAGTACAAACTGAATCCTAAGACTGGAAAAACCGAACACTTAGAAGTCCCCCCAGAAAGACAAAATATCCCCGCTCTAACCGATGATGAAATAAAAAAAGTTGCGCGGTATGGAAAACAGATAGAAAACCACTATAAAACACCACAGGACATAGAATGGGCAGTAGATAAAAGTGGAGAAATATACATATTACAATCCAGACCAGAAACAGTACATGGTTTAAAACAGGAAACTATGGAAACAACAAAAGCCGTCCCGCAGGAAACCACCATGGAACGCGAAATAATACTCAGGGGGCTAGGGGTATCGCCTGGAATAGTGTCAGGCCCCGTGAAGGTTATTAAAGATGTTAGTGGCATAAGGCAAGTAGAGGAAGGAGACATTTTAGTAACAAAAATGACCACGCCCGACTGGGTTCCCGCTATGAAAAAAGCAGCAGCCATTGTAACTGATGAAGGAGGATACACTTGCCACGCGGCGATAGTATCCAGAGAACTAGGGACTCCCTGCATAGTGGGAACTGAAAAGGGAACTGCTGTCTTGGCAAATGAGGGGCAAGTAACCGTTGATGGTGGAAGAGGACTAGTTTACCGGGGTGTTTTAGAAAAGGCAAAAGAGGAAGTTGTAGCAACAATTACTGGCACGGGAATAATACCTACCGCCACAAGAATTTACGTGAACCTATCTATTCCTGAAATAGCAGACAGGGTCGCGAAGCAAACACAGGCAGACGGAGTTGGATTACTCAGGGCAGAACACTTGATGATAAACATTGGAAAACACCCAAGAAAACTTATTGAAGAGGGTGGAGACCAAGAGATGATAGACAAATTTGCAGAGGGGATAAGAAAAGTTGCAGAAGCCTTCAGCCCAGGTCCAGTGGTGTACCGTTTTCTAGACTTTAAACCTGACGAATTCTTGGCTCTAGAAGGAGGAAGAGAATATGAGGCTGGTCACATTGGCCCGAATCCAATGATTGGTTTTAGAGGCCAATTCCGATACGTAAAGGAGCCAGATGTTTTTCGACTGGAGTGCAGAGCGGTAAAAAAGGTTAGAGAAACATATGGATTGAAAAATCTTTGGGTAATGCTACCCTTTGTCCGAACCCTAGAAGTTTTCAGAATTGCAAAACAGATTATGAAAGAAGAAGGACTGGATCCAGAAAAAGACCCAGATTTCCAGATCTGGATTATGGTGGAAGTCCCAAGTAGTGTACTGCTGATAGACAAATTCTGCCAAGAGGGAATAAATGGAGTTAGCTTTGGAACAAATGATCTAACAATGCTAATTCTGGGAGTAGATAGGAATGATGCTAGTGTTCAGGAGCTTTACGACGAACGCAATTTGGCAGTTCTACGCGCAATTGCATATACTATTAAAATATGTAAAAAGTATGGAGTGACCACTTCTATCTGTGGGCAAGCGCCTAGCGTCTATCCCGACTATTTAGAGTTTCTAGTTCGTATGGGCGCCACCAGCATTAGCGTAAACCCTGATGCAGTTGCATTTACCCGTCAAATGGTCGCCAAGATTGAGCAAAAATTACTATTGGAGAATGTTACAGGGCATACACGTATACGTGTAGGTAAAAACTTTATGGATGATGTAGAATTCTGGAAACTGGTGGAAGACAAGTGACTACCTAGTAAACTATATATTTCCAAATGAAACCTTTTAAACATAAAAGCGTAAAAATAGCTTAACATACTAATTAACTAATTATTCATAAAAACCAATAAATCTAATTTTATCGACAAAACGGTGTATGGAAACCTTAATATGCTAATGAGTTTTAGTATTGGTGTCACTTAAAGAGGTGAACAAAATGTCTAAGAGACCCGCAAGATGCTACACTGAAATTGATCGTCCACCCTATACCCGAAGAGAGTATGTTCGTGGTGGCCCAGATCCAAAGATAAGGATTTTTGATATGGGCAATCGTCAAGGGAAATTCGATTTGAGAGGGGACCTCATCATTGAAGAAAGGTGTCAGGTCAGCCACAAGGCACTCGAAGCTCTGCGTATCTCTGTTAACAGAAATCTTTCTACAATGATGGGAAAAGACGACTTCCGCTTTGTTATACATGTAAAACCATTCCATATTCTTAGAGAAAATAGAATGATGGCGTTTGCAGGAGCTGACCGTTTACAGGATGGGATGCGTCGAGCGTTTGGTAAGCCAGTTGGTCGTGCGGCGCGGGTTCGTGATGGGCAAGTCATCTGCAGTATTTGGGCTTATGATACTCCCAAGAATAGAGAGATTTTAAAGAAAATTCTCCGCATTGGCGCCTCAAAACTTCCTAGGCCCTCTAGGGTTAAACTTGTATCGGAAGAAAATTCAGATTAGAGATTTCCTCATATTATTCGCTTATCTTTTCACTTATTTTAACTATTTTTGCTGCACGCTTTTGTTTTTTACTTTAAAAGTTTCCACTCTTTATCTGTATGTATTTTGCTGAATTCTGGGCCCACAGCGCCAATATACTTTGCCTCCGGTTTACTAATGTATCCTCTATCTTCGTCATCCATAGTGTGGAGAACCAATTGAGCTATCCTTGTTCCAGGGTACAATGCTAGATTTGCTTCTCCCAAGTTGACCAATTCTAAGGTTAGCGATCCTGAAAAGCCTGGTCCTATCATTGTTGCTGTAGCGATGATTAGTCCAACGCGGCCCCACGATGATCTTCCGATTACGTATCCTAATAGGTCGTTTGGCAATTTTATGTATTCTAACGTGCTTCCTAGAATGAATTGGCGTGGTTGGAGGACAAGTTTTCTTTTGTATCCAATGTAGATTTTATCTTGATATTGTTCTATTTGGGACTCAATATTTTCCTGCATCGGATCCAAGAGGTGATACTTAGTTCTTTTTGTGATGATGAATTCTGTTCCCAGTCTTAGGTCTATTGAGCCGTGAGCTATTTGATCTTCATGACTAATTATTGGCGTAATTACTAGCCTTTTTTGTGGGTTTTCATGGAAGAGTCTATCCATTATACTCTTTGAGGAAAGTACGGTCATTTTGTTGATTCCCTCATTCTTCTATGTATTTCGCTAAGTTCTATTGATTTTTGTATCAAGCTGTCAAGTTTGATGTCAACTTGACTTTTTTCTTTAGATGTCTTGGCATTGAGCAATTTGTATACTTCGTTTATGTGGCTTACTTTTAATAACCAGCTAGCATTCAGAATTGAGATTATTTTTGCGGGGCGACTTGTTCTTCTTTTAAAATCTAAAATCTCGTTGGGCGGTATAAGGTTTGAGATTGAGGAAATTAGGAAGGGAACTTCTTCCTCAAAAAGTTCTAAAGTATATCTTTTTCCTTCAGTTATTTTTTTTATCTCCTCTTTAATTTTGCTAATTAAATCGAGTACCTCATTGTTTGCAAAACTATCGTCTATCGTATACTTCTCTATTTTTTCAATTTCTTTTCCAATTTCAACATTTCTTGTATAATTTAACTGTTTTATCTCTTCTATAATTATTTTCAATCGATCTTTTAGCGGAACCTCTGATTCTTGGTTATTCGTATTAAAAATGTATTTAAAAAAGGAAAACATGTAAGATGGACCAAAAATGTGGGTCGATAACAAGTCTGAGGCAAAAGTTGTAATCCAATTCTTAATTTTCTTTAGAGACTGCTCAGCTATTCTAACTTTTTCAATTTCTTGTTTTTCCAAATCCTTTAAATTAAATGATGATAGAAATGAAACAAAATCGGAAAAATTTTTTGAACTTACTATTTTTGGGAAGGTTTCGTAATATTCAAGCAAATAACTGCCAATTCTATTTGCTATAGAACTATGTAAAAACAAATTATCTCTCTCTAATTTTGGGATATTAAAAATTAGTATACGTTGGCATATGTCATTCCTTAATTTTACCATTTCTTCTTTATCCAGAGCATATTTTAGAATGGTTCCTAAGATAGTTGGTAGATCTAAATACGAAATATTGCTTTCGCTTGAGAGACTTACAATTATTAGCACATCTTTTTGAAAATCACTAATAATGCTCTCTAGAGCATAATGTACTCCCAGAGGAAAGTGTCTTATATTTGACGCCTCTAAAAGTTCTGATATTTTGTATGTAAGTGATATGAGTTGGTTATATCTCTCTGCATTGATTTGCAATATTTGAGTTAATTGCTCTTGGAGCTCAGGAGGTAATTTAATTAGATTTACATTTTCCTCCGCTAAAGAAACCAACTTTCTATATATCTTTGAGGAGATTTTTAGCAGGAGGTTTATGACCTTTTCTTGCGTTTTTGTGGGGAATTCTTCGGATCTCAGTCGTTCTAATAAATGCTCTTGGGATAAAATTCTTTCTGTCGCTAATTCTATGGCTCTTTTATCCTTGATGTAGTGTTTGTGGCATTCTGGGGATTTGAAAAAGTTATTGCCTTCTTCCAGAGTTTTCTCACTAATTTTATTAAAAAACTTTACTATACTATCTACCTTTTCATTAATGCTCTTTCTAGAAATTATTCCCTCTAACTTTCCCCTCATCTCAGCTATTTCCGTCATTAAATTCTTTTCCTCAAGCTCAGAACAGGTAGACAACACCAAGCGGTAGATTATTAAATTAAAGTATGTGTCTTTTTCGATAATTATTGGTGGAAAATTATCTTTAGCCTTTTCAACTGCTCTAAGAAATATCAGGGCTTCTCTCAAAATTTCTTCATCTATACTCTGCAATCCAACTGTATAACAAAAAAGGGCTTTTACTATTTTGTCAGAGAGGAAACCAATTTCGAACAGTATTGACAATTCTGATAACTCATTTTGGCTCATCATTTTAAGCACCATAACATTCCTTAGCAAATTCGCATTGTTAATAGGAAATTCGATTTTAATTTGGAATGGTGCTTCTTATTTATTTTTTGAAGTTAAAAATGAATGTATTCTTCTAAGAACGCCTATTAGTGTATAAATTTCCCTCCCTGAAATAAAAGCTCTGGAAATAACATTATGGAAAACCCTTTCCGCGATATGGTACTTAAAGGAGGGATATTTTATGTCTGCTAGAATTAGCTGAAAATACTCTAAAGCTTTTTCTTTTTCCAGTCTTGAAGAAGCTCTAGGGGCGCCTTTTCGCCGTTGTGCTTGGTTTTTATAAATCTCATAAAATATGATTGCAGCGGCATGTGAAACATTTAGAGCCGAATAATTTGATGTAGGAATTGTAACAATAATATCCGCCTTCTCCAACTCTTCATTGCTCAGACCACTACTTTCCCGTCCAAAAAGTAAAGCAATTTTTCCATTGATATTTGCCAGTCTTTCTACTAATACTTCAGGTGTGATAACAGTTCTAAGAACATTGTAGTTCATTCCCACCTTAGCCGTTGTGCCTACTATGAAATCTGCATCCGAAACAGCTTCTTTTAAGGTATTAACTATACGCATATTTCTGAGAATATCTATACCGTGCATTGCACGTAGTTCTGCTTCAAACATGTTTTCGAATTTGGGATTAACCAGTACGAGCTCTTCTAGTGCAAAATTTTTCATTGCACGCGCAATTGCACCAACATTTCCAGCATTTTCTGGCTCTAAAATGACCACTTTAGCATTTATCAAAATAACCATCCACTTCAATGGTGATGTAGATTAGCCCGATTCTACCCCTCGTTTTGAGGCTCTAAATCGGAAAAGAAGCCCTATAAACGCTTCCTTCGAAGTCGAAATCGAACGAATCTACACCGCGCCTTTCAATTAACATAAAACTGAACAATATCATTATCCTCGAGCACATGTTCTAATCCCACTTTTTCTCCTTCATGCTTAACCGATTTCCCATATATACGAGCATACTTGAAATTCTTAATAAAACGTATATGAAGCCTTTTAGCTACATCCTCAACGCTGGCGCCCTTTTTAAGAACAAGAGGTTTCTCTGAAACAACTTTTCCAGGCTCCCGAGTGTAAATTCGAATAATACCTAGCGATTTGAATATTCCCTCTTTAAACTCATCGATCCCTTTTTCCTTAAAAATGGATATCGGATAAATTTCAAATCGTTTGCCACAATGATCCACGAGCCTTTTATAATTCTCAGAAGATCCCATTAAATCCCCCTTAGTAGCAACTATTATAGCGTTTTTATATTCCACATTATTATTCATGGCTAAATCAATATCCTCTAAGGTGATTTTACCCCAGATACGAACTATTGCATTGATTACGCGTTTTCCCCGCAAAAAATTTGAAATATCTTCTGGACTACCATCAAAAAAATGCTGACCCATTATTTGTATTCCCCCACCGCCAGTCTTTTTTACTTCAACTGGGGGTGGATTTAAGTTAAGTAAAATCCCTGCAGATTCTAATTCTCCTAATAAAGTTCTAACTTGCTGCAGAATATCTTGGGACAGATCTATGACTAAAACTATAGAGTCAGCATTTCTAATAGCGGAAAAAATTTGCGGTCCGTTCTCGCTGCTTTTGCACCCTTCAAAGAGTGCGGGTGATTCCACTATCTGTATGGGGACTAAATTAAAATCTAAAATACCAACTTCAGGTAGGGTTGTCGTAAAAGGATACCCCCCCACTTTGGCTTTTGCTCCAGTTAGGTAGTTCAAGATTGTGCTTTTTCCCGTGTTTGTTAATCCCACTAAAATAACTTGCCCCGCTCCTTGTTTTTTGATGCTGAAATCTTGGGCCCTGCCACACTTTCTTGCCTTTTCCTTTTCAACTTCTGCCTTGAGTTTTGCTAATCTCTTTTTAAGCTGATTCACGAAATTCTCTGTTCCTTTATGTTTATCCATACACTTTAATAACTCTTGTATGGCCGCAATTTTCTCTTCCTTTGTATCTGCTTCCTCCAATCTTCTCAAGGCTACTTGTGCCTCGGGATTTAGATTGATTGGCAATTCAAATCCTCCAGTTGAATATTTTTTGTTGGAGGCTAGTTTTGCCGATATTACGGAAAATTGTTAACATTTTTAAATATGTCTAAAAAATGAATCCCTCTATACTTTTTTGAGATTAATTAAAACTAATTTTTCAAAGAAGAATTTTTTTTCTACTCTTATTTCCGCGCTAAACTGTTTCTTTTTAACATAAGATAGGGTATCTCCTATTTTAGATAATGAGGATAAAACCATCTGAACTCGTCCCTCCTCTCTTAAAAAATCATCAAGTCTTGCAAGGAATAAATTAATTACCGCCCTACCATTTTCCCCTCCATTCCATGCTCTTTCAAGTATACCCTCGTTTTTTTCAGTTCCGGGTATTGGCAAATAGGGTGGATTAAAGAGTATCAAACTGAAAATTTCACTGGGTTTTAAAACATCCCACAAATCACCTAAACGTGCTTCGACACGTGTTTCAACTTTATTTAGAGATATATTTACTCTCGCATTCATGATTGCTCTTTGGGAAATATCAATGCCCACAACTTTTTTAGCAATTTTCCCCGCAATAACCGCTAAAATTCCACAACCAGTGCCCATGTCAAGAACATAATCATCTTTTGATACATCCATATTTTCGGCTAATAAAAAAGTATCATCTGAAGGATTATAAACATCTTCAAAAACAAGAAATTTAAACCCTTGATACTCAAAACTTTTCATAATCAACCCTTCTTTAATGCTATGAGAACGTTAACTATCTTATTTATCTCCACAGGTGTCAGATCTCTAACCCTTTTTTCAAATAGTTCAGGGGCGAATTCTAGTTTATTACTTTCGATATCTTTACTTTTTAGATAATACTTTATACTATGTTTTGCCTTTTTATTTGGATGCATAAACAGAAAACGCACTATCTCAAAAAAGAGGTTCTCATTTGAAATTTCGAATGGTGGAGGCTTTGGTCTCAACAAGATAACTGCAGATTCAACTTTTGGGGGCGGATAAAATGCTTTTCTAGGAACCCTCTCTAGTAACTTTGCATCCGCTTTACAATATACTCCAACAGTTATTCTACCGTAATCTTTTGTACCCGGTTCTGCTGTTAACCGTTTAGCAAATTCCAGTTGGTAGATCAAAACCGCTCTTTCATATTTCGATGAGAGAATTTTAAAGGTTAATGGGGAAGATATAGAGTATGGAATGTTGGAAACAATTTTTTGAACTGCTGGAAATTCTAATTTTAGGGCATCGCCAGAGATTAATTCTACATTACTAAAACTAGATAACCGCTTTCTCAGAATACTGAATAATTTTTGATCCTTCTCTATCGCAAAAACTTTTTTAGCCTTTTCCGCTAGAGCCGCGGTTAAGGTGCCTAACCCTGCGCCTATTTCGAGTACCGTATCAGACGGTTTTATTTCCGCGTATTCAATCTCTCTTTTGAGTAAGTTGGAACTGACTAAGAAGTGTTGTCCTTTCTTCTTATCTATCTTAATATTATACTCTTTTAATATTTTGATGGTTTCTAAAAACAAATTATCATCGAGCAATCTAAATCATTCTTGGCTAGTTGTATATGGGCGGGTGAAAAGGTAGTACTTGTCTTCTCCCTTTAGTTCACTCATAATTCGATTAACTATGGCTTTTTTCGGTTCTGGCATACGCACTCTGCTACTAATATTCTCAAAGCTCTTAAAAGGTTCTTTTTTCCTCTCTTCAAGTATTAGCCACATTGTCTTTTTGCCAATGCCTGGGATTAGTTTTAACTGGTGCATTCTGGTGGTGATTGGGCGCGCATTGTTAAAGAAATCTACAAATTCTTTTTCTCTTAGCTGCACAATTTTTTCAATAACAAATGGAAGTTCCGATTTAGCTGTGGGAGTAAGATCCTCATAGCGAATACGCCTTTGAACATGGTCAATTTTTTTACGGGAGCCCTTACCAATATAAATTCTCTCCTGAAGAGCGAATGAAACTCCCTTTCTTGGGACAAGTTCTAGCAATGTAAAATGGGTTTCACCAATAGCCTGCGTTAGTGGTTCTCTCTGGAAAGTCGGTCGGGGGTCATTCGCATAGCCTTGTGGTAAAAAGTCTAACACATATGCAAATTCTTCGTACTTCTTAGAACTCAGAATCATCTTCTAATCCCGCCTTTAAGTAAACTAAAAAGAATCTATTTTATGTTTCCTCTAAACTCTTTAAAATTCTGTTCAACTCCTCCTCAGTAAAAATCTTTTGTTCATTCGTTAAAAAAACACGCAGCTCATCAATACTCTTTGGGACGGCATTAACAATTTGGATGGCGGTACTTTCACTTATTCCAAAGTTTTCAATTAACCTTTTAACGATCTCTATAGACTTTTCAACAGATAATTGTGAAAATTTGGTAGCATAATCTAATGTTACACGTTGGATATAACTTAATTCTCCTTTCATGCTACGTTCCTCTAAAATCTTTTTAACCTCTGCTAAAGTAAGCCGCCTCTCCTTTAGAATCTTAACAGGCAAAAAGGTTACCTCCTATCTACCTAGGTAGATCTCAAATGCTCCGGTCGAGCAATAATTATCTTCCTCCTATTCCCCATATTAACCGAAACCACATAGGCCCTTCCACGTTTTTCTAATATAGATCCAATCTTCCCATGAAATCTCATGTGAGGCTGACCCTTATGAATACTTGGATCAATTACAATACTAACCTTCTCCCCTGGCTCATACCTTCTCAAAATTCGGCTTAAGGGTGGAAGTCCGCGTTGCCTAGTGTGTTTCTTTAATACATTCCGAGTGCCAGAACGATAACCCCTGGATTTCTTCATCACGAATCACCCATTTCACAATATTACTGTAAGGATATCAAACAAGTTTTCCCATTATTAAAAGTTTTGCAACACTAAAATCGGAAATCCCTAAAATGTACAATTTTTTACATCTATCCGATTTACATTATTAGAGAATATCCCTTTTCTGTGTTTCCTATAAGTTACAGAGAGCTACTAAGATTACCTAGATACTTCTCTTCAACTAATCAATTTTCTTAAACAATACAATCCGCTTTTCTTCACTACCTTCACTATACAAGTGCAAACTAACCCAAATTAATCTTTTACAAATCTCAAGAAATAAACATATTTGATTTCAACAAGTTTTTCTTTAAACAGACTCCCCCCAAAAAAGCCAATCGAAATTTGCAAAATAATTCGAAAAAATTACCATAAACTTGTTTTCATACATTCTAAAACAAAGTGTGTTTGCCTAAGACGACGCTTATCTCGCTTTTTAAGAAACAAAAATCGAGGGGAGGCGCCGAGGACAGGATATTCGTGATATGAAGCGTGTTAATATCATCTCGAACCTGCTTATGGGGATTCTAAAACAGAGCTCCTGACCATCAAGTTAACAGCCTGACGCTCTACCAACTGAGCTACCTCGGCAACCTTCGCGAACACAAATTAGTATTAATCCCTCTTAAACTTTTCTTATTATTAATACGGGCTCTCGTCTTAAGTATGTGGCTTCCCTTCTATGCATGATCGTTTGTTCCTCTCAAAAAAAGGAGGCTTTACAGGGCTTCTTTCCAAATAAGCCCAAAAAAGGGGCAAGACTGGCTAACCCTGCACACATACCATGTCAACAAACTACATACTTACGACAAGATCCCCCAAAAAAGGCGGAAGAAACCATATTTTCTGGAAGCGAAAAGGAAAAATTATAAATGGAAAGTCCACGGCGTCCCCAAATAAAACTTTCAAAAGTTTCCGAAGTACTATTATTAGTAAGATATTGCCAACTTGTTTTTCCCTCAAGCGTCTTTTTTAGTTTTTGGATTTAGGCGCCTTTTCTTGAGTGTTATAGGTATGTCCTGTTTCAGTTATTATTGGTAGTAGATAGGTGTAGTTGTAGCAGGCGTAAGATCTGAAGTCGCGAGCTTTTTTAGTTTCCCGGGCTTCTGTTTGGGAAGATGTAGTAAAAAACCCGGTATGTAATCCTTTTTGGTACAGTAATCATTACTATATGCAAGCTCTACACCTTGCCTTTCGCCCACACACAGCAAACCCCTAAAATTTGAACTGCTCAAGGGAAAAGTTTTAGCAGTCACTTACAAAAAGCACTTGCTCGTATCCTTCTTAGTTTTCTTATGGAACTTGTAGTCATCAGGCCGGTTCCTGGTATTTGAAGAGTAGACCTCAAGAACCACTCTTTCAATAGGGACTCAAATACATCCAATACTCCCAAAACACTTGAGCTCGTTAAAATCAGTTGCCCAATTTTAAAGACTTTGCGAAGTAGCTTCTAACAGCGCGGTTGGCCTTCTGCACTCCAGTGATGCGTCTTCCTATGCTCCCTCAAGAAACCTCACTAATTAAAAAGTGGCCTCTGGCCTCTTGCTTTCTTGAACCCAAAATATAAATTTAGGGAGAATAAAATAATCTTCTGAGGCGCCATATTTTTTCAAAAGTAATGCACAAGGTAATGTGAAAATAGGAATGACTCCTCCAAATAAATCCCAAGCTGGCAGCAACTTCGATATATTTACAAAACATTTGGCAATGAATTAGAAATAGCTTGTAAGTGGTGTCTGTTTGTGGGACATATTTCGATGCGATAAGCCTTTAATTGGTGTAATTCATCTTTTGCCTCTTCCAGGCTCTCCTCGATACGGGCTTTCTTTTAAAGAAATTTGCGATAGGGCTTTAAGCGATGCAGAGGCTTATTCTTCTGGGGGAATGGATGGAATAATACTTGAAAACTATGGTGATGCTCCTTTCTATCCCAAAAGAGTGAGTCCTGAAACAGTAGCTTCAATGGTTTACATCGCAACGCGGATAAGAGAAGAAATTGATTTGCCCTTGGGAATAAATGTTTTGCGAAACGATGCCTTGGCAGCGCTCTCAATATCCTACGTGGTAGGTGGTAAATTTGTGAGAGTAAATGTACTCAGCGGAGCCGTAATTACTGATCAGGGCATAATTGAATCGGAGGCTTACAATGTGCTTCGGTTCAGAAAATATATTGGAGCTGATAACATTAGAATATTTGCCGATGTACAAGTCAAACATGCCATACAGTTGAGAGAAATATCTCCAGAACTAGAGGCATACGAACTTCTGAATCGCTCCCTAGCAGACGCTTTAATAGTAACTGGGGAAAGTACAGGTATGGAAGCAGATATAAACAAAATCAGAAAAATAAAGGAAAAAATCCCCCAATCAAAAGTTCTGGCAGGAAGTGGTGTTAATAAAAACAATCTTTCAAAGTATCTTACTATATGTGACGGAATAATAGTAGGTACGAGTCTTAAGAAAAACGAAATTACCGAGAACCCGGTAGACCTTAAAAAAGTGAAGGAATTTGTCAAAGCCAAAATTTAGCCTAGTGTTCCTTAATGGTTGATATAATGTTGTTAGTTCTTTGTGGTGCTATCTGGTAAGTTAACAGCTCTTGTAGGCTCCACAAAGGGTCTGCCACTCCGGCTAAATGGTGGGGGTCATTTGCCTCCACCTTTCTGGGCGAGCCGCTCCCCTCGGTTGGGGTTGGCGGGATGAGTTCTTCACGTAGTCCAGCGTACGGCAGGCAGAAGTGGTAGTAGTCGACACAGAGGTGTAGCTGGCGCCTTAGCCAGCAAGCTTTCTTGGAGAATGCCAGCGTCTTGCGGGTGAAGCGGCGATTGTGGTGGCACAAGCGTGTTGTTTTTCCTCTCAACGAAGGCGGTGTCGACCCTTCTGTTGCACAGGGCTCTTGCTAAATACACTTGTAGCTCTTCTTGGGTGCCAAAGACCAAATTGGTGGTGACTCCTATCACACGACCTTTGCGTCGGTGTTTAACTATCTGAACGTAGAGAAGCCCGGGAGAGGGATCCAATCATGGTTTTGGGCAGTGTCCCCGCATCCCCTTCCGCTCTGGCTGCGCTGGCTGGCCGAAGAACTTAAGGATTGCTTCACTGTAGTATGGTCGCCAGTCGCTAAAGAAGATGTGTAGGGAGCCGCCGCTTTTCTCTTTGGTCTGTTTTATTAGCTGGTCTGCGTTCTCTTGGCTGATTTTTCCGGTGACGAAGGCCAGAATGAGCTTGTGTTTGGGGTTGAAGCTCACCCCGGATCCAGTGGTCACCATAACTCCTCCTGAAGTGTTTCTAGTAATGTGCAGTGGGCTTCCTTTTTTCGACGAAGCTCCAGAGTTCATCTAATTACGCCTCCTCGAAGTTGAGGTTGCTCATCAGGTAATTGGACGCTTCTTCTATGTGCTGTGAAGCCTTCTTTAGCCATTGGAAGACTGTGTCTTTGTCCACCTTCTTTATCTGCGATGTTGCTCGGACGCCGTTGTCCTCAGCGAGGCAGACGATGACATCATGGAAGGTTTCTTCGTCGGCCTTTAGGTCGAATAGTAGTGTGCCCTAGCGTTCCAAGTCTTACTACAGGCCTTACACTTCAGGAGCTGCGTCTGCTTCTTTTGCCGTAGCGTCCGGAGCCAATAATATTGTTGTTGGGTCCTAACCTCCCGTGGTTTGGGCAGGCTTCGTTGGGACGGAAATACATGCTGTTGTCCGTCTGTTTCTTGCCCCCCACATTTAAGAATCACCTTACATGATATTTTTACATTTAGCAACGCCTTATTTAACTTAACTATTTTGGGGCATTAGGAAATTTAGAGTAAACAAGGAGTCTTTTCTAGATAGTCTTTTAAGCAATGTTCTCCAATTTACAGAGAAAAGGTGAGAAACTTTGAGTGGTTTGGAGAAGGTCTTCACACCAATAGAAGTAAAGGGGATAAAAATCCCAAATAGAATTGTCTTTCCTCCCACTGATACCAATTTCGGATCAGCCGATGGATTCGTTACAAAGATGGACTTAGATTATTACGAGAAAATATCAAGGGGAGGTTCAGGACTAGTCATAGTGGGGGCTAGTGCTGTAACCAAGAATGGGCGGGGTTTTCCAAATGTTCTGAACGTTTATGATGATCGGTATATAAATGGCTTGAAAAAACTTTTTGCGGTAATAAAGAGAAATGACGCTATTCCCGGCTTGCAACTCTCTCACGCTGGGCGGCAGGCTTGGATGCCTAACTTTGAACCCGTAGCCCCTTCACCCCTACCCTGCATCTTAAAAAGTGCGAGTCAAGGGTTAGTTATGGAGATGACGAAACCTAGAGAATTGACTTTGGGCGAAATAGAAGAAATTGAGGATGCATTTGCTGCCGCTGCTGTTAGGGTTAAGGAAGCGGGTGCAGAGTTTATTGAGTTTCATGGTTGTCACGGCTATCTAATACACGAGTTTTTATCATCCTTTTCAAATAAAAGAGCTGATGATTATGGTGGTAATCTCGAAAATCGGGCGAGATTCGCTGTTAACCTCATTATGAAAACTAGAGATAGCCTTGGTGAGCGTTTTCCTCTGTGCTTTAGGATGAGCGCCGATGGACGGGTTGAAGGTGATTTAAACTTGGAGGAATCTAAGAGGTTGGCACAAATGCTGGTTGATGCCGGGATAGACATTTTGCATGTTTCTAGTGGTCGTTTCGAGAACATTGACTATATTTCCCCAACGAAGAATCTTGGAGAGTGCGTTAACGTTCACTTGGCTAAGGGCATCAAGGAATGTATTGATGTACCCGTCATAACAGTAGGCGCGATTTACGACATTATAACTGCTGAGAAAATTCTCTGCGAAGAAAAGGCGGATATGGTGGCTATTGGACGGGCGCAAATAGCGGATCCCGAACTCGTAAACAAGTCTAAGCGGGGTGATTTTGATTCCATAAAGAAGTGTATTAGATGCAACGAATGCGGCTTATCGCTTTATACGGAGCCCGGAATGCATTGTGTTATAAATATAGATTTGCCAAAAATCACTCCAGACACACCTCGCGTCAAGGTTTAGCTGAGAACTATCTACGACTTTTGAAATATGCAGTAAAATATCAAGTAAAGGTCCTCTTCTTTTTCGTTACCTTCTCTAGACGTTCTTCTATGACGTCTACCCCTATACCCGGCATTTGTGGTACATTTATGGTTCCATCACAGTTAATTTGGAATGGAGGTTCTACTATATCTTCTTTATAGTATCTGTCACTTGCTGATATGTCGTTAGGTAATTTGTAGTTTGGCAGGCTTGCTATGGCTACATTAATTGCGCGCCCGATTCCCGTTTCAAGCATCCCCCCGCACCAAACTGGAACCCCCTTTTCTTGGCAGTAATCGTGTATTTGCTTTGCCTTTTGTAAACCCCCCACTCTGCCCACTTTTATGTTGATTATTTTGCAGCTACCTAGTTTGATTGCCGCTTGGGTACTGCTTAGATTGGGAACACTTTCATCTAGGCAGATTGGAGTTTTCATTTTACTCTGGAGTTCTGCATGATAAACCAAGTCGTCATAATCCAGAGGTTGCTCTATCATTAATAGATTATACTTGTCTAGCTTCTGTAGATGATTTAAATCATTAATTGTATATGCACCATTCGCATCTACCATTAAGCTTATATCAGGATACGCTTCCCTTACCTTTTCCAGTACTTCGATGTCCCATTGTGGCTTTATTTTTACTTTTATTCTGTGATAATTTTGTTCCAGATAATTACCTATACTTTTTAGTAGTTTATCAACGCTCTCTTGAATCCCTATGCTCACACCGCTCTCTATTCGGTTCTTTACTCCGCCAAGTAGTTTTGAGAGAGAAACTTTTCTTACCTTTGCATATGCGTCTATGAATGCTTCTTCGATTGCTGCACATGCCATGTTATGTCCTCGTATTGGTTTTAACATTGATAAGAGGTTCTCTGGGTTTTCCACGTTTCTCTTAAGGATTATGGGAATAATAAACTGGGATAAAACATGCCAAGCAGTTTCAACAGTTTCATACGAGTACCGGGGGTTTTGCTCTGCTACACACTCTCCAAATCCTTCAAGATCTTGTGTTTCTATTTTCACAATTATTGCCGTTTTATGGTATTCCCTTCCCAAGCTGGTCTCGAAGGGAGAAACATATTCCATTTGTATTTTTCTGAGTTCAATCTTTTCTATAAACATTAGATATCTACCATACTATTTTTCAATTTCTCTTAGCTCGTCTTCCAATAAGTAATCCTTTAAAAGTAGGTAGAAGTTACGTCTTTCACCCTCAATTATTTCCGAAATAAAATCTGCAGCAATGTACCTTTTACTAAAATAGTTTAAAAATAGGGGCCTTATTTTTTGCACCCAGTCTATAGCCAAATCTATGGACTCCTCCTTAACCCTTCTAATGCTTTGTGGTACTTCAATAAGTATAAGATCTGAATCTATACTGGGATTGCTTTTTACAACTATCCTAACATCCTTTTTGAGTGCTTTTGTTTCGTTCGCAATTTCCGCTCCCTCTGTCAACAGTTTATCTAGGTTAACTTTTGCGTTTTTACCTTGCTCTTTATCTACCACGCGTTTAGATTTTAGCCACCATTCAGCTACGAATCGATCAGTTGGCATTCCCTCATTGAGCTTGTCCTTCATAATGCCATAGTAGTTGGGGAGATAGGTTCTACAAATTACACCCAACTTTCTAAGGTTGAAGTTCCCATTTAATCCCTGCAAGGGGTCGAATGTCCACTTTATCAGGTTAAATCCCATCTTGATTGCATACTCTCTCTGCTTCATTTTCAGTATGTAACCTAAACCTGAACTCTGGAGTTCAGGTAAAACTCCTGTTTGGTGGGAGTAGAAATATGACTGGTTGTCTTTACTCCCTGGAAATCCGACGCAGAACCCCACCAAGTTTCGACGTTCATCAAATGCACCAAGCAGTAATCCTCCATTATTCTGAAGTGCAATAAGTAAAGGTGGTGGGGTTGATTCCCCTGTTCCCCAAATACGCTTTTCCAGCTCGGTGCATTTTTCAAAGTCTTCCAGTTTTTGGATTCTCTCTATATAAAACATGTTTATCTCCACCAATAGAAATATCTACCATAAAGAATCTTCCAATCCCCTTTAGAATTTTGCTCTTAAACCTACAATTTTCACATCTCGGAAAAATTATGAGAACGTTTTCAGTAGATAAATAGGATTTTGTAGCAGGGTGGTGCAGATTTATTCGGTTCCATCTCCCTAATAAGGCTCCAAATCGTGAAAGAAGCCCTATAAACACCCCTTTTTGAGGCGAAATCGAACGATTCTACATCACCCTTGTAGCAGGTACAATAGAATTAAAAATAACTGCGACAACATCTAGTGATTTATTTCTCGGTTATGTCTCAAAGATGGAATTTATCAAAATTTTCTGAAACTCTTTTGAGGTAAATGGGTCTAACTAACACTGCATGGTCGAAGACATCACTACTGCAAACCATAACTTGGATATAAAGAAAAGGCCGTTTGAAAAAATTCTCTCTATAACCAGAAAAAGTGGAGGAATACTGCGTTCTTGAAAACGCTAAGGGGTAACCGCAAAATTTCTATAAACATACTGCCATAAAGGAGAGGCTACCAGTAACCAAAGTAGATAGACTCAACAGGCGTCCAAACGGTTCACTAAAAAGGCGTGGTATGTGGGGTTTAACTATGTGAGGTAGCACTTGCATTTCTGGGTGTTCCTTTTCCCATTCTTGATGGTAGTTCTTGATGTGAGGTTGTTTTTTGGGGGAATTTTGATGATATGTGGGCATAGGTAAGGTTCAAATACCTAAGGAACTAACTCAAATCCGAGAAGTGCCCTGTTGTCGAAGAAAATGTTCATAACTTAGAGAATGGTGTGGCCTTGCACATTTATCTTGTCGACTGTATATGGCGTCGAGAACCCTAGAAGGAGAGATGATGTGTTTGGATTATGAAGACGAAGAATTTGTTAATTTTGCAGTGAAAAGGTACGTTGCTCTCATCAAAATTGCTCGTAGGGCTATTCGTGAGGTTTTCAAAGAACCCAAACCCAGAATAGAGGAGGAAGCGCGTCTAATAGAGGCTCTACTAACTTCTTCGCCGCCAATTTATATCTGGGAAGACTATATTAAGTATCTCCAAAAAGAGAGGATAAAGAGGATAATAGAATCTGGTGAGAAAAAGAGTCTTATTTTAGAAACGGTTAGGGAGGAGCTTAGCGAATACCAACTTATGCTGAGTTTCGAATTAACAAAAGATAAAATTATAATCAAACCAAAAGCCTTTCTGGGTAAAGAGGTTTGGGGTGTAGTGAACGAGGTGCTGAAAACTTACGGGTTTGAGTGGGTTTCAAGAGATAAGGAAAGCTTTTGGGAGAGGTAACTCCAATTTGCTTTTTCTTCTTAACACTTGACGAATTCGTTTATTAACTTTTTAATCTAGTTTATTTAGCTCTCACAATAATAAGAGGAAATACGAGAGTTTCAAATGCTCAGAGGAACGCCTTTTTGGCTTTCATATCAGTCTATCTCAGTGGTTAAAAGTGTCCAAAAATAGGCACGTAAACTTATGTAGTGATATTGCAATTTCATGTGGAAAAAGAGAGGAGTGAAATAGACGAAAAGATTTAATAATAATCTACTACTGGGATTTCTAGAATTATGTGGTGTACAGAGATGTCGGAAACTGGAGCAAAACAAGTCGGAAAAAGAAACTTTATTTTAGTTGATTTAATTGGTCGTGTTAAAAGCACTGGAAAAGTTTTTGATACAACTATTCAAGAAGTTGCAGTAAAGGCGGATATTTTTAATGAGCGTGAAGTATACAAACCCAGACTAGTTGTGGTTGGCGCTGGTTGGGTGCTTCCTGGGCTAGACGAAGCTTTGGAAACAATGAATGTTAGTGAAACAAAAGTTGTAGAAATTCCGCCGGAGAAGGGATTTGGTAAGAGAGATCCTAAAAATATTAAAACTTTTTCTGCGCGGGAATTTCTAAAACAAAATGTGAAACCAAGACCGGGGATGACGATACGCGTGAAGGGGCGTCTAGCAACTGTTCAAAAGGTTAGCGGTGGTAGGGTACGCGTTGATATGAATCATCCACTAGCAGGTCAAGTTTTAGAATATGAGGTGACGATAAGAAACATATTAGAGAAAGATGAAGATAAGATAAAAGCGTTAATCGAGAATAGAATTTCTGGTGTTGATTCTAACAAATTTAAAATTAATATTACAGGGAAGTCGGTTGAGATATCTATACCTACCGAAATAGTTCTTGCTAATAATATTCAGCTGGCTAAAATTGGACTTGTAAGTGATATCTTCTCAAATTTTGATTTTGAAAATGTTAAATTCTTAGAAACTTTTGAAAGAACCACTACGACACAATCTTGAGTAGTACTAACCTAAGTACCTTTCCTGTTCTGCATTCCTCTATCTTCTCCATTACCTCTTCAATAGTGCATTTATCTCCTTCGAAGAGGCCGTCAGGCCTACAGAAATCTATGAAACGACAGTCATAAACGTTGCAATTTATTGGCGAATAAGTAATGGTAACTCCCGGTATAACTTGTTTTGCTTCTAAAGCGGCGGGAATATTTGAGTATTTAACCTCCACGACACGTACTCCTTCTTCATGAATTTTACAAGGATGTTTTATGTCACGGACGTCGATTATTTCATACACTCTTTTCGGTTTAAGATTGCTAATACATACTTTATAAAATTCGCATTTTTCGCATGGTCCAGCATGGCCCATGTAAACGAATTTTTCTCCTTTCTTTGCTTGTTTAACACCAACAAGGGTTAAAATGCTGGTCATAAACAATCCCAAAAATCCTTTAGATTACCCCTGTAACTGTTGCAGCTTCTTCTGCTAATTTTGGATTTATCTTTTTTTCATCGAGGATGGTATACCTATCACTTCTAATTTCTTTTGCTCCACAAATCGCTTTAATGATTATTTCGCTATCTACATGAATATCTTTCGCAGTTGTAGGCGCGCCAACAGTCTTTAGAGTATCAACTATAGTTTTCCAATCACCATCATGCAAATACATCATAATTATAGTTCCAATTCCACATTGCTCTCCATGATAAGCTGAATTCGGTGCTATCTGGTCAAGTTTATGACTAAACATATGCTCAGCACCACTTGATGGACGGCTTGAGCCCGCTAGGGCCATGGCAATTCCGCTTTTAATTAGTCCTTCTACCACCAGTTGGTAGCCTTTTTTGGTTTTGTCCCTTACTAATTTTGCATTTCTAACTAGGTATTCGCCGCTCTCTTTAGCCATAGTTGCAGCCTGCTTGTCGAATCTTTCATTTTTGCGCAAATGGGCTAGCTCCCAATCTTTTACAGAAGTAAGCTTGGCTATTAAATCTCCACACCCTGAAGCGGTTAATCGGTATGGCGCTTTTGATATAATATCAATATCTGCAATAATTGCAATGGGGGAATTTGCTTCTATAGAAAACGGAGCGATGTGATTAATTTTTGCTCGAGGTGAAGCTATTCCGTCATGTGAAGCTGCAGTTGGAACACTAATGAAGGGTATATTCTCCTGCGAGGCGGAAAGCTTTGATACGTCTATTACTCCCCCTCCTCCCACACCCAATATTACCCTGCTTTTTAATTTTCGTGCCTCTTCTCTAACTTGGTCAACAGCAAATTTTGTAGCTCTTTCTATCAGTTTGAATGAGTGATCTATTCCTGATTCTTTAAGCGAGTTGGAAATCTTATCTTCAGTAACTTTTATTACTATAGGATCTGAAACTACCAAAGCTCCACCCGTAATGCCCAATCCCAAGCAGATTTCTCCTACTTTGCTAAGAGCCCCTTCTTCGGTCAAAATTGGAATATGCACCTTTTTTCCCGTCTTAACTTGTAATCTCATCTCAGTTTTCACCGATTGGCTAAAGTCATTGATTATTCCCTATAATATTATCATTCCTCTTTGAGTTTTTCGCATTTATAAACGATAATTTTTTACGAAGCCCCCTTTGGTTTAAAGCCTAGAGGACGTGACCTTTTGTTTTCTATAAAAATTTGGGAACATTAAATCCTATTCATTACATCCTTAAAAATGAATCTGAGGATAATAAAAATTTGGCAGCCTCATTGCCGTTCTTTTACGAAATATTTATTACCTAGTGGATGTTCAGTGAACGTAGTAATTCTAAAATTCGATTTTTCCTCAGCCAGATACTTAGATGCCCAATATTTAATATTAAAAGGCTCACTTCTAAAACGCTTCAAAATACGAATCCTTTAATTCCAGAAAGCTGAGGAAACACAAATAAGCAAATGTAAAAGTATGAATAATTTCATACTTGTCTGAAACACTGAACCGTTTTGGAAAAATAGAACAAAGGCATCACACTTTTAACAACTATTAATAATGTCTGATTTAACATATTATAGCCCAAAATTCAAAGCAATTAATATATCTAATTGAGGAAAGGTAATAAGGACATATTCTCTGGACCTCAAAGGAGGACATAAGTTGTTATCACAAGAAGTTCTTAGCGAAGTAAAAAATACAATTTTACAAGGAATACCTAAAGAAGCTAATGTTACAGAAGTAGAATTTGAAGGACCAGAAATTGCAATCTACCTTAAAAATCCCAAAATTTTGGTCGATGACAGCGAGCTTGTTAAAGAGCTTGCAAAACGCATACGTAAAAGGTTGGTAATTAGATCGGATCCTTCTGTTAGAATGCCCCCTGCTGAAGCGGCAGAAAAAATAAGAAAAATAGTAACTGAAGAAGCTGAAATAACAAACATAAATTTCGATGAAAATGTGGGCGAAGTTATAATTGAAGCGAAAAAGCCTGGCCTTGTGATAGGAAGAAATGGAGTTACACTAAAAGAAATAACAAGGACTGTTCTTTGGAGGCCTTCAGTGATTAGAACTCCTCCACTAGCCTCGGAAATGATATCTAAAATTAGACATGCTTTGCAAACAGAGTGTGTAGCAAGAAAGCAAATACTTAGAAATATTGGTAGACGAATACATCGCCCCTTATTAGTTAAGGATGGTTGGTTACGTATAACCTCATTGGGTGGCTTCAGGGAAGTAGGGCGGACTGCGATTTTTGTGCAAACGGCTGAAAGTTCGATTTTAATTGATTGTGGTGTTAATGTAGGAGTTTCTATGCAGGCGTTTCCGCGGATAGACTTGCCTGAATTTGATTTGGAAAATTTAGATGCCGTCATAATCACTCACGCTCATCTAGACCACAGTGGATTTTTACCATTTTTATTTAAATATGGTTATGAAGGTCCTGTCTATTGCACTAAAGCTACTCTTAACTTAATGACACTTCTCCAATTAGACTATCTAGACGTTGCAGAACGCGAAGGAAAACTACTGCCTTATAGTCAGAAGGATGTTAGGAAGGCAATTTTACACACCATACCTCTGGATTATGGTGAGGTTACAGATATAGCTCCGGACATTCGTCTTACCCTTCATAATGCAGGACATATACTGGGCTCAGCGATTGCACATTTACATATAGGCGACGGCCTATACAATATCGCTTATACCGGAGATATTAAATTCTCCAAGTCTCGCTTATTAGAGGCTGCAAGCAGCACATTTCCAAGATTAGAAACGATTATAATTGAAAGTACTTATGGAGCGCCCAGCGATATAATGCCTTCACGGAAAAGAGCTGAAAGAGAACTGGTGGAGATAATCAATGCAACTTTATCCCGAGACGGCAAAGTACTTATCCCTGTATTGGCTGTGGGGAGGGCGCAAGAACTCATCCTAGTGTTGGAGGAATATATGAGAAAAAGGATGTTACGTGAAGTTCCAATATATATAGATGGAATGATAAGCGAAGCCACTGCTATCCATACAACTCATCCGGAATATTTATCGAAGGATCTACGTGAAAGAATTTTCCATCAAGGTAGCAATCCTTTTCTAGCAGAATACTTCAAACCAGTAGAGGGAGCAGGTTCAAGGCCAGACATAATCGAAGGAGACCCTTGTATAATAATGGCTACTTCTGGTATGTTAAGTGGTGGGCCCAGTGTAGAGTATTTCCAGCTAATGGCTCCCGATCCAAAGAATACCTTGCTATTTGTCTCATATCAAGTAGAAGGTACACTCGGTCGTAGGGTGCAAAAAGGTTGGAAGGAGATACCTATGAAAAATAAAGAAGGTAAAACGGAAATGGTGAATGTGAGACTCGATATTAAAACGGTAGACGGTTTCTCAGGGCATAGTGACAGGAGACAGCTATTAGACTATATTCGAAAGCTATCCCCCAAACCCGAAAGGATAATCACTTGTCATGGGGAAAATTCAAAGTGTATTAGTCTGGCAAGCACAGCACACAAAGTATTTAAAATAGAGACTAGAGCGCCACAGAATTTAGAAACAATTAGATTGAAATAAAAAATTCATTATTCCTGTTTATTGATATTATAATGGCCTACTCGTAGCTCGTTTAATGAGAGTCTATTTACTCCAAAAAAGGTCAAAGGAATTTTAAAAGAACCTCACTCGCCTTTTTTGGCATTGTTGCTTGTTTTTCTTACTGCTTTTTAGAAAATGGCAAAAAGCTTTTTTCCTAATCCAAAGAGTATAATAGGAGGGAACTGAAGGGTAGCTGGGCAAAATTAGTATCACCTATTAGGACTATTTTTCGTAAGTCGTTATTATAGTTTTTAAAACAGTTGTGTAATGGTCTCTGATACTATACTCTGCAACTCTGGTTATTTTGGCTAGGATTTTCTGTGTTAGAATTGGTTTCTTAGCCTTTTTCTTAGCCATTATACGGTCTGCGCAATAAACTGTAGATACTGCAAAGATGTATGGGTTTCTTCCTCCGCGGTAAGTGCTTCCGACTTTGCTTAATATGAGGTTACTTTCCTTCATTAGTAGACTTCTATACTCTTCTGTATTAAAGCCTCTTTCTTTTAAACGCTGTTCGATAATTGGGGAGGATACTACGTCAGATATTACTCTGTATAAATAATCTTCGCTCTTTCTGATTTTTGGATGTTCCCGTATGAATAAAGTTCTTAGGTCTAGGGTTATTCTAATTACCTTTTTTACACTTATTCTATGACCCAGTTTTTTAAAGCTTTGTGTAATTTCTTGTATTGTTAAAGGTGCTAGTTCTTTATATTCTCTAATGGCGAAAAAAAGACAAGCGGCAATGAGAACTATGTGATTTGAAACCTTTTTATTAATTTTTTTGACTGCTTTCTGATAGAGATAAGCAGCCCTATCTCGTACAGAATTCGAAATTTGGAGCATAGAAGTAACATGATCCAATGTCTTTAACGCTCTATAATCTGATTCTCTTTTATCTATTCTTAGACGTAGACTGTATTTGAATTTTAATTTTCTATACAATGCCTGTTTATCCGAAGAGAGAGGTGCACCCTGTCCATCATAAAAGAAGGGAGTACGCTGATAATCAATATAGCTACCCATACCGTCAACTAAATGAACCCTATCGCCCAATGCTACATAGTGTTTATATTGATTGGTTGATAAGTCATCTTCATTTATAGCGAAAATAGGTGCCAAATACTGCTTGGAGACAACTAAACCGCAATCTCCACACACAAATTCGCCAGAATGTAATACTAAAGCACCCGAACATTCAGGGCAAAGGAATTTTTCACTGTCCTGGTCCACAATAAACCACCATATTTTTAGATACCTTTAATATATTAATTTTTAATTAATAAAAAATATATTTTTAAAATTATTTTTATTGAAATTAAGAATAAAATTAATTCCTTTTAAAATACAAATATATAGTAGATAGAGAGTAAACCGAAAGTATTAAATAAAAAAATAATAAAAAATACAGAAACCCCCATATAAAAACTTTAACCAAAGCGAAGCCTACAAAAATATAAAAAACCTCATACGCTAGAGCGTTTTAGACAGAAATATGAAAAATTGTTTTTCACGTTAATAAAACAAAGATGGAGAATGTACGGAGCACTTTTTTCACTAATGAAAGAAATTATGATAGGAAGCACCAGAAGAATCTTAATATGCTGAAAATTTTGGTTGTGCCTGCTAATCGGTCAACTTTTTTGGGATTTTTGGGCTCTCCTATGTTATATGTTATAACAAACAATGGAGGTGGAGCCCAATCATATCCCTAAATAGGGAAATGCAGGTTTCCGGCGATTCAGG
>JAHQXB010000110.1 GCA_029856435.1 Candidatus Jordarchaeia archaeon | reverse complement strand
TAGCTGGTTCTGAGTCTTCGCGGAATATTTCTGTTAGGACTCTGCCGTCCATCTCCCTCGGTACGGGAACGTTGAACATGTGCAGTATGGTGGGGGCGAGGTCATAGATTTTTACGTCTCCCACCTTTCCACAGTCCCTGATGTCTGGGCCGCAGGCCAGGAATACTCCGTGAAGCTTGTGGTAAGCTGACCAAACCCCATTCTCAAAGCCCCAAACACCCCTCATCAAACTATCATAAACACGGTAACCCTCATTAGGTACAACCACTAAATCCGGTGCAAAGTCCATATGTGCACCATGATAGATCTCTTCTTTCTTCTTAACGTCGGCTACTAAGTATTCCCCGTTTCTGGGATCTTTTATCCTTTTTATTTCTTTGATTAGTTTCAATCGTAGCTTCTCATATTCTTCACGGTTGAGATTCGGATTTAGGAATATTCCACATTCACCCACATTGATAGCCTTGGTTTTAACCCAGTCTGCTTGATTCAGTAAGTTGGAGCTTTCTCTAGAGCTTATCCTTAGAAGGAGATAGATTAAATTTTTTCGAGGCATCAGTCGACTAAGTCCGCCTAGCTTCAATTTGCTGAGGGACTGTGATGTTTTTCTAGTATATAATCTGAATTTGGTTAAGAGTACATTAGTGAGGGATAGGTTTAGGTATCCTCTCTCTAGGAGCCAAGTGTTTAGGTAAAACGTTGCCCTCACACCAGTGAAACCGTGATCGGACATTATTAAAATGTTAGTATTTTCCTTTAGTGGAGCTATTATGTTTCCAATCTCTTTATCGATTGTTTTCCAAATGTTTTCGATTACTTGTCCAAATTTTTCATCTTTAGTTTCCATTTCCTTCCAATAAAAGTGTTGTATGACATCAGTATAAAAGAGGGTCAATTGAAAAAAGTCGGGTGAATAAAGTTTAATTAAATATCTAGCTGCTTTGAACCTCTTTTTTATAAGCTCTTCCACTTGCTGAGCCAGTGCCCTTTTATTAGATAATAATTGTTCGGGTTTGAGACTGTAGGCACTGGGATTTATTCTATAACCAAATTTTTCAACCAAATCCTTTTTCAAAACCTTTGGGAAGGTATATTCTGAAGAATCAGACATAGGAGGACCGGAAACTATAAAGCCTCTAATCGCTTTTGGAGCCGTGAGTGGAGGGTTTATGACCCCAGAAGTTAAACCATGCTCTCCGAGGTAATCCCAAATTTCTGGATTTCTAAGGGGAACGCGGGCATTGACCCTTAATTCGAGATTCTTAATATCAAATCTACACCAACCAAACAAGCCCAGCTTTCCTGGGTTCTTACCGGTAAAATAGGATTTCCAAGCCGGGCAGGATAGGAACGGGATGGTGCTTTCTAAATTTGCCCACACGCCCTTCTCTATAAGCTGTTTAAATGTGGGAAGCCTTCCCTGTTCAACTAGTGGCAAAATTACGTTCCATGTAGCGCCATCAATGCCAATTACCAAGACCTTCAAATCCACGCACCGCAAGTATAGCTAAAAGGAATTAAAGTCGTTTTTCCAATAGGTTAGGGAGTTTAAAAAATCTTTGTGTTGAGGTCTTTTTACAGAATTGTTAGTGAGATACACCCGCTTCAGTTGCGGGAAAGTGTCAATACAGTTATTTTAGGTAAACGCATATAGTATAAGAGAGGGAAACCAGGAACATCTATTTGGGGAGCGCTATTATCTGAGAGGGTGTATTTTTTATGCTTTTAGTATTTCATTTGTATTGTTGCGTGGTCTCCTACGTTTAGTTCTAACGGTGTTCCTTTGACTATGGCTTCGTCTCCAACTAGAGTGTTGGTTAAGTTGGTGTTCTCGATTTGTACGTGTGAGCCGATTATAGTGTTTTTTATTATTGAGTTTTTTATTTTTGTGCATTCGGCCACTGATACGTGTGGCCCTATTACAGAGTTTTCTATTTGGCATTCCTCTGCTATTGCTACTGGTGGTATTATTATGCTGTTTATCGGTTTGCTGTGTGTTAGTTTTATGTGGTTGTTGTGTTTTTCTTGAAGTATGATTCTGTTTGCTTCAAGTAGGGTGTCTTTTCTTCCACAATCATACCATTGTTCAACTTTGAAGGTTTTTAGGCGGGCCTTCCAGTCAATCATTTTTTGCAGGGCATCTGTTAGTTGGTACTCCCCGGTTTGGGGTTCTTCCTCGATTATTTCTTCCAAGGCCTTGTAGAGTAGTGGAGTGTCATTTATAATGTAGACTCCGGATATTGCAAGATTTGACAATGGGCTTGTGGGTTTTTCAACAAGTTGGGTGATGTCCCCATTTTTTATCTTTACGTTTCCATAGTGTTGTGGTTGGTCTACCTCCTTTACTCCTATTGAGGCTGCGCACTCCCCATTTTTCTGGTGTTTTTGGAGCATATCCTCATATGTCTGCAGAAATATCATGTCTCCAAGGATAATTAAAAGTGGCTGATCTATTGCTTGTTCCTTTGCTACATAGACCGCGTGCCCTAGCCCCAAGCGGGGCTCCTGCTCGACAAATGTGAATTTGAAGCGGTCTGAATAGTTCTTCTGCAGGTATTCTGCGATTTGCTCCTTCATGTACCCTAGGATTACTATCACTTCTTGGATTTTGGTTGTTTTCAAATTGTCTAGAATGTGACCTATAAGGGGTTTATCCGCTACACGGAGCAAGGATTTGGGTTTCGTATTTGTTTGAGGCCTTAGACGGGTACCACGCCCCGCAGCAGGTATTAAAGCCCTCAACCTTCCACACCTTTTTTAACCGGTTAGAAAGCTTTTGTAGAAATTCTGTTAAGGGGAGTTAATAAATTATTTGCCACACTCCGTCAGAATAGCTTTATAACATCTTAATGTTGATGCTAAAGTAGTAAACATAAAAAATTGGATTATTTAGCCCACCTTGAGGAGGCACTATGTTCCCTATCAGTGGATATGAAAACCCTCAAAAATAATTGCGGGAGTTTAGTTTTTACTGTAAGCGATAAGCTTCCAGTTAGTTGGAAGTGGGAAGGGAGGTTAAGTGCCTCAAAAAGTGGAAGAATAAACTTTTTCTCAAACATTCTTAACAGTGTTAACTAAGTTTAAATCAAATGTTAGTGGGGCAGCTTATGCCCTTGAGGGATGTTAGAGGAAAACGGGAGTAGGAACTCTTTTTGAGATAATCTTCAAAGAAATTTGGTTTCAAACTTTAGTGAACGGCATGGCCTATGAGGTATCTTCAATTTTTGGTGGAATATATTCTAGGTCCTCTAGTTTTTTGAGTATTTTGTTGACGTTTTCTTCTATGCTATCTCTGTATGTGTCAACTGTGACTTCTGGGTTTAGTGGTTCTTCGTAGGGGTCTTGTATTCCTGTTAGATCAGTTATTTCGCCCTTCAGTGCCTTTTTGTAAAGGCCCTTTGGATCTCTTTTTATACATTCTTCTAGGGGACATTTTACCCAGACCTCAACAAAATTTCCTATCTGGTTTCTGGCGTATTCGCGAAAGTTTCTCATGGGCGAGATTAAGCCCACTACTACGGCTACTCCGTTTCTAACCAATAGTTTGGTTACATAGGCTACTCTTTTCGCATGGATCTCTCTATCCTCTATGGTAAATCCTAGGTCTGGGCTGAGATTTTTTCTAACCTCATCCCCATCAAGAACTTCCACATTTAGGCCTCTTTCTCTTAGAGCCTTTTCTAGGGCTAGAGCTATGGTGGTTTTTCCAGATGCAGGTAGTCCTGTGAGCCAGACAGCGAAACCGTTTCTCATAAAAGTCACCAGGTTATTATTTTGCCCCGCATTTCTTTTGGAACTGGTATTCCTAGTATGTTTAGAACCGTGGGAGCCACATCAAGAATGTTGAGGCTTCTGAGTTCTAAGCCTAATTTTTTTGTGGGGTCGTATAGTATAAATATTCCATATTCGGAGTGTACTGCGTCATCTGGCCCTGTATCATTTTCTGACAAATATAAGGTCTCATAACCGACTGTTCCAGCCGACCTCCAGTACAGGTCATCAAAGTATACTATTAAATCAGGAGAGTCTCCGTTAAGTTCCTCGTAGATGTCTTCTGGTTTATAGATCTTGTTGTAGAACTTTTCCCCGTTGGGTCCGCGAATCTGTTTTAGTTTATCTGTTAATTCGTCTAATGTTTTTTCGTAGTCTTCCGGCGTCACTGTTCCTTGGGGTTCTCTTCCCTCCACATTTATGAATATTCTGGCATAGTAGCCTCCCCATCCCCAAGCCTTAGTTTGGGCCCAATCAATTGGCGCATCTTCTATCTTTGCGCCTCTTTCGAGATTGCCTTTTATCTTTAGGTAGCCTTCCTGCATCAGCCATTGATTAATACAAAAGGCACCCTTCATCTGTTTGGCTCCATGGTCAGAAACCACCAGAACTATGGTGTCATTATCAAGGAGTCCAAGTAAATCGCCTATCTCCTTATCTAGGTACTTGTAATATTCCCTAATCACGTTTTCGTATTTGTTGTTGGAAACATGTTTTGGGTGCTCCTTGTCGAAGAACTTCCAGAAGGCATGATGTATCCTATCCAAACCAATTTCCACGAAGGCGAAAAGATCCCAACCCCCTTTTTGTATTAGATATTTTATCACTTGGAAGTGTTGTTCGGTCATTTCGTATATTCTTTCTAAGACTTGGTCTCTTTCTTCTGCCCTGAACTCAACATCAAATATGTATTTTCCAAATTTTGCTTCCAACTCATTTTTTAACTCTTTGGGATAGGTGTAATCCCTCTCGGCATTGGGAGTGATGAAACAGGAGATTAGATACCCATTAACTGGCTTCGGCGGGTAGCTCGGAGGAACCCCCACTATGTACGATTTAAGGCCTTTTTCTGAAATTATGTCCCATATAGCTTTGTGCTTCACAGATTTGGAGTTTGCTATCCACGTTTCATACGAGTAACTTTTTTTGTGCCTAAAACCATATAAACCCAAAGTTCCGGGATCCCTGCTGGTCATCATAACCATCCAGGCGGGAATGGTTATTGGAGGTATGCAGGACTTCAACTTACCGTAGATCCCGTGACTCAACATCTTCTTAATATTTGGTAGGTCATCTAGAAACCTTTCAAAAACCAGTTCTGGCGCCGCACAGTCTAATCCTATTATTAGCACCTTTTTTGGCAAATTTACCTGCCTCCTTCTAACCTTCTCAGTAATATTTCTAGAAGTTTTTCTGTTTCACTTTTAGGCACCACCGCTGCGAAAACTTCTTCTTTACCCCCCGCATCATATCCCAAACCATGAGCAAAATTGATTAGTTCTCGGGAGTCAAAAAGTTTATTCCCGCTCCTTATGTACACTTGATCTCTATCCGTAAACCAGCCCCTATTTATGACAACCACTATGCTATCATTGTTTTTCCAGGCCAGCCGTCTCGTGACGGTAGACGTTATGTTGTAGGGAGTGTTTATATTCCAAATTAGAACCTTACCTTCTCCCCGAGTAGGCGGTCTACTGATTTGTTTCTCTACCTCTTTTTTTAGAACTTCAAGATTCTTGTTCCATAAAGGGTTTTCCAAAATTATCCTCGAATCATTCTCCAGTAGCGTATATGGTGCTTTGAGGACCCCCTCTCTGTCTCCGACCTTGTAGTTTGTGTCTATTAGCTCCACCATTCTGAGAAGATCGTTGAAGGAAAGCCCTACTTCCTCAAGGTATTTCTCTATTGTTCTGTACACTTCTTTTTTATCTTTGATTCTAGTTTCGTGGTCGGCTACAGCACCCAATACCGCGGGAAGGGTTACTGGATCATTCAGGTAGCATTTTAAGAACCAGGAGGCTGAGGGATATTTTTCACCATTGTTTCCCTCGATTAGAGGGTTGAAGTGGTGCACCTCTTCTATTTTTTCTTGAAGGTGGTGATCAAAATAGAAAACTTCTGCTTTGGAATACTCTTTGAGTTTAAGAATGTTGTTTTTGGGAAGGTTTATGTCCACTATAATTACGAACTGGAAATTTTTTGAGCTTATTTTCTCAATTTCATCGTCGCTGAGGCGGTAATTCCCAATAGGGGGAGTGCAATTCTCAATAGCCAATTCATTCTTCATTTTTCTAAGGTACTGCAGTAACAAAGCTGCTGAGGATATTCCGTCTGTGTCCCAGTGATGAATTATCAACCCCTTTTCATAGATCTTAACGCTTCTAAGCTCTGGTTCGCCGCTTTTAAAAGGATACATTTAGGTTTCACCTACAAAGGGATTTTTGAAGCTCAGGATTATGTCGGCTACTTCTGGTCGCATCATTTCCTTTGGCGGTCTCTGTCCTTTGATGAGCATTTCGCGTATTTTTGTTCCGCTGAATTTTATGTGATGCTCCTCTCCATGGGGGCAGGTTTTCTCATTTACGACCCCACCGCATTTTCTACAGTAGTAGAATGCTTTGAAGAATAGGGGAATTATTCCTAGGTCGGGAAACTCGTCAAATATGTCTTGTGCAGCGTACGGGGAGTAGAAGTCACCCACCCCCGCGTGATCCCTTCCCACTATGAAGTGAGTGCACCCAAAGTTCTTCCTCACAATGGCGTGGAATATTGCTTCCCGGGGCCCCGCGTATCTCATTTCGAAGGGTAGAATGCTTATGACGGCGCGGTCTTTTAGATAGTAGTGTTTTATCAGGGCATTGTAGGCTTCTAGTATTACTTCGTCTCGAAAGTCGCCGGTCTTCTTTTTTCCGATGACGGGATTGATGAACACTCCGTCGACAAAGGTTAAAGCTGTCTTTTGAACATATTCATGCCCCAAATGAGGCGCATTCCTAGTTTGAAATCCCACTATGGTTCTCCACCCTTTCTCCTTAAATAGAATCCTTGTTTCTACTGGTTTTAGATTGTATTTTGAAAAGGGGGTTTTCATTTCAGTTATTAGATCAATTTTTCCACCCAAAAGGCGTTCTCCCATGTGGTTGACCTTTGCCACGCCTGGATGTTTAGTGTCTAGTGTTCCATAGACTTTTTGGGCGAATTCCCTTTTGTCATATTTGTACACCTCTTCGACATGCATTAGTGCTAAAGTTCCCTTTTCGTATGAGAGGGTGATTGTATCTCCCGCTCTTACCTCAAAGTTATTTGGAACGTCTAAGACTATTGGCAGTGTCCAAGGCAAATCGTTGGCTAATCTTTTTTCATCCAGTACACTGTGATAGTCCTCCTCCAGAAGGAAGCCCTCCAAAGGACTGAAGACGCCCCTTGCTATGTTTTCCGCATCTTTGGCGAGTCCTTCATTAATATTTATGGTGGATAGTTCGCCCGCCTGTTCTAGGAGTCTTTCTTTTTCACGCTCTGGTATTTCCCGGTTTACCAGTTTTCCACCGTGGGGCTTAGGCATAAACAGAACCTTCTCAAATTTTAAGCAGGGTTAGCCTAGGTAACCTAGGGCTCTAAGCCGCTCCTTTACTCTCTCCTCATCCTCCTTGCTGAAGGGTTCTCCTTCCTCCTCTTCTTCCTCAGCTACAATTTCCCGAAGCACGTATGTTACGTAGCTTGAAACCGAGGTAAAACCGGTGCCCTTTATTCTTTCCTGAACCTTTTTAAATAGTGGTGTAGGTATCGAAACAGTGGTAAATTTTTTATCCTTCTTGGGCAATTCCAAAACACCCCGTAATTAATTATAATTAACAATAATAGTTCAACCCATTAAAAACCTTTACTAATCCAAAAATTTTAACCATAAAATAGCGTTTGGAAGGATTATGACGAGTACCAATCTATGACCTATACCTTTTTTTGGATTTTTAATTCTTTGATTCTTTTCTTTATTAGGATTTTTTCAGTTACCGGTTCCTGGTATAGGACTTGTCTTTTAGCTGGTTCTGAGTCTTCGCGGAATATTTCTGTTAG
>JAHQXB010000177.1 GCA_029856435.1 Candidatus Jordarchaeia archaeon | reverse complement strand
CCCGGGAGAAAGACCCCATAAAACTTGAGGGAGAAAGACCCAAAGTTAAAGGTCAACGCTGGGTCAGAACGGCTATTTTAGCATTCCGTACTCCCTTAGAAAGTTTTTGTCTGAGTCTGATACGTTGCTTCCTAGGAAGTTTGTTCCCTCCACCGTGAGTTCTATTATGGTGTATCCATCCTGTGATGAGAATACCTTTACAAACCCTCTCTCCTTAAGTTTTTTTAGTGAGGATAATATTAATTGTTCTAGCTGAGAATCTTTGAATGCAAGGTTCCCATCTGGCTTGTGAAAGTCAGGGATTCGCTTCAAAGCTTTCTGGAGAGAGGTTAGTGAGCGTTTTCCGGAATCTGAAGGGTTGGAATAAAGCCACAAAAGTATTAGCCAGTCAACAAAAGAGAGACTGGAATCAACCCCTAGCAGTTTACGGGCGATAATGCTAATCGAAGGCATAAAGAGCACCAAAAAAACACCGCAAAAATCAACCATAAACCTTTTGGTTAACATTCTAGAAATTCAGGTCTCTTTAGGCGACAGTTTAGCAATTATGGGTTCCACTGGTATTCTGTGCATTTGGAACCCCAGTTTTTTGGGCTCCGCTCCCATAAGTAGAGCCAACAGTTGAGATAGGTGTATTACGGGAATTGGGTTTTCCAGCATTTCAACATCTAGAAGGTTTCCCTGATACTTATCCAAAACATTAAGACAGTAGGGACAAATAACCACTATAGCCTCCGCATAGGCGTCTGACAGGCTATCGAACTTCTTCTGGGTAACAGCATAGGCAATGGTTTTGTGAACTGTTTGTTGTATTCCTCCAAACCCGCAGCACAAAGTTTTTTCAGTGTACTCTACAGGGGTTCCGCCCAGTTTCTCAACCATTTCTTCTATGAATGAGGGATTTTCCACACTGTCTAAGCCCTTTTCTCCATCAACGTGTGAATAGTGGCAACCATAGTGCACCGCCATTCTTAGCTCTCCAAGGCCAAAAGTTGTCTTTTTTAGTATTTCACTCATTTTCTTGTAAAAGAGGTCTGCTATGTGAATAACTTCCACTTTTTCAAATTTTTTCCCAATCTTCTTGAGAATCTTGTCCGTTTGGAATTTTACCTGAGGATTCTCCATTAACGCCTCAGCCACATAGAAAGAGGAATAGCACCCGTTACAATCCGTAATAACGTAAGGCGTTTTCTCCAATATAATGCTGGAGTTTCTCCCCACAAGGCAGGTGAGCACAGTATCAGCATTTAAAGAACTAAATTCGGGGGTTCCGCAGCAGGTCTGGTCATCACTTACCACATAGTTAACACCCAACTTTTCAAGCACAAATCTGGTAGCTGACTCAATGCCGGGATAAAAATTATTTATGAAACAACCCCTAAAATAGAAAAAAGTACCGTTATCTGGAATCCTTCCCAATCTTTGCACATTCACCAATAATTAATCCCCCTTAATAGTTTTCTGAACACTTCTTGAATTCTTTCACATTCTTATTCAACTTCTCCAACTCTTCGCTAAACCCTGTTTCCTTCAAAATAACTTTTAACTCCTCCATCGCCTTACTTGAAACCTCGTATTTCTCAGGCAGACCCATCTCCAGCCGCATTTCAGTCAACTCCCTCTCCGCCTTTTTGGGATCCAGCCTAGCGTAATCCCGGGGACTAATAGATAACCCACTCTCCACTAGATTCCTACCCACACCACTCAGGATTTCCAATAAATCCCAACCATAACCCCTCTCCAAAGCCATCCTTCTCAGTCGAGAAATAATGTAGGGTATTCCTATTCTCCAAGGACACTTATTCATACAGAAGAAACATTGGAAACAGTACCAAACCTCCTTGCTGCTTAAGACCTTCTCTTCCTCACCCAGCGCCACATCATAAATAATTTTTCTGAAATTAAAACTGGAATTCTTGGCCGCTGGACAGTCGCCCACGCAGGCCCCGCAAGAGAAACAGTTCTCTATTTTTTTGCTGTCCAGCCCTGCTACTCTGTCGAAGAATTTCCAACTCCATTTTTCTGAGGATAATGCCATGTTTCCGTCTGTTGTCACTGAGCCACCTCCAGTTCCCTCTTCAAACGTTCTATGATCTTTTCTGTTTTGCCCTTCTCTGTGAGCATTCTCGTGCTCTTCTCGTTAAGAAAGTCTCTAGCCTTTTTTATACGCTGAGATAGTTTTTCCCTCATCTCCTCTGTAAGCTCTGGAACCTGCACCTCAGGAATGGTGGGTTCTTCCTCCTCTATCTTTTCAATTTTCACTATGCGTATTTTGGGCATCTTTTCGGCTTTGCCCACCAGCTTCAAGAATGTTTGCTCCCACATTCTGCTCCAAGGGGTTTCATTCGGCTTTGTGTACCGAACATCCTTTCTTATAACTTCTATGATTTTTTCTGGGCAGGCATTCTGACAGGCCCCACAGAAACCACAGAAATCCTGGTTGAAGGCTATCTTGTCAAATTTCTCCTTCTCCTCCATAGTTTCAGGAATAAACCACACCTTCGAGGGGCAAATGTTTAGACAGGCTTTACAGCCCACAGGATCGCATTTCTCGGGATGGTGTAAGCGAATTTCTCCCTCAAAGGCCTTTGTGACCCGTATAGCATCCCTTGGACAAGCGGCTTTACACCAACCACAGGTTAAACACTTCTCCCGATCTATTTTAATTTCTCCAGTCCACTCTAAATCTTTTACTTCCCTATCAACCTCAGTTTTACAATTAACTTTGATTGCTTTGTCTGGACATATTTTTTCGCAGAGCCCACAGTAATCACACTCATCCTCCACCACTCTGATATCGTATCCGGGAGCGGGATTATTTGGGGTTACATCTCTCCAGCTAATCTCTATAGCTTTGCAAAGCCTCTCACAGAGTCCACAGTAGGTACATTTTTCTTTGTCTATTGTAATCTCTCCCTCTATTTTACCCGGCTCCTTCCTGTAGATAACCAAGTCCTCCTTTTTGGGAACCTTAAGATCAGCAGTAATAGACTTATTGGGGCAAGCATGCTCACACAACACGCAAGGAATACACTTCTCCTTGTCTATTTCAATGTCCTTTAGAAACTGGGGATAGTCAGGGTTTTCTTGAATGTACTGATCATCCATTTTAAGCTTCATAGCCTTTGTTAGGCAAACCGCAGAGCACAAACCGCAGTAGGAACACTTGTTCTGGTCAACCATCACTTTGGGAGCATCTATCTCCCCCATTGCAATCTCAGGTATCGGCCCCATCTCTATGGCATCACAGGGACAGACCAATTTGCACAAGCCGCAGCCCGAACATCTTGAAGCGTCATAGTCAAGTGTTTTCTTCAGCTTCTCAGTATTCCATTTAAAAATTAGCCTGTCGTCCTGCACATCCATTGTGATTTCCAATTCTACACGATCACTCAACAACTAATCCTCCTACATAACCTTTTCAGAAAGCTCTGCTCCAATTGTTGGTAAACTACGCAGTTCCTCCGTGAACTCCTTCACTACCATGGCAAACTTTTTACCCTCCGACGCTGAAACACTCTCCAATCTCAGTCTTCTTGGATTAATTCCAATGGATTTGAGCATCTCACTCAACACTTCCACCCTTCGCTGGGTTTTCAGAAAACCCGTCCGGAAGTGGCAATCCTGAGGATAGCAACCCATTATGAGTACTCCATCTGCACCCTTCTCAAAAGACTCAAGTACAAACTGTGGATTCACCCTCCCGCTACACATAACCCATATAGGACGTACGTTAGTTGGATATCTTATCTTGTTAAGCCCCGCGGTGTCTGCAGCCTCATAAGCGCAATAATTGCACAGGAATGCTACTATGAGCGGGTACTCCTTTTTATCCCTCAAAGCGGCATCTATCTCACCCAATATCTGGGCGTCTGTAGATATGGGAATCTGTAGCGCCCCCGACGGACAAGCCGCAGCACAAGCACCGCAACCCTCACAACCAGCAGCGTTTATACTCACTCCTTCTTTGCCAATGGAGATTGCTCCCCTATCACAGGTCGTGGCACATATACCACATTTGAAACACTCTTCAGGATCTAAAACTGGAACGTAGGGTTCAATTTCCACCTCGCCCTTTGAAAGCAAAACAGCAACCTTAGCCGCCGCCGCTCCCGCTTGGGAAATACTGTCTTGAATATCCTTAGGGCTCTGAGCACAACCCGCAACGTAGACTCCCGCTATTTGAGTCTCCACCGGCCTTAGTTTGGGGTGGCGTTCAAGAATGAAACCATCACTACTTAGGGGAATCCCAATTTTTGACAAAAACTTATCCTGATCCTTTGGAGGCGATAAACCTACAGAGAGAACTACAAGATCTGCCTCCACCTCTACAGGCCGCCCCATTAGGGTGTCTTCTGCCCTAACTATAAGATTCTTACTTTTGGGGTTCTCTATTATTTTGCTAACCCTTCCTCTAATGAATCGAATCCGATACTCACTTATAGCATCGTGGTAAGCTTCTTCGAACCCCTTACCAAAAGTCCTCATATCCTGATAAAAGACGTATACCTCGGAACCCGGAATGTGATCCTTTATTTCTTTGGCTTCTTTCACCGCGTAGGTACAACAAACACGAGAGCAGTAAGGTTTGCCAATACTCTCATCTCTAGAACCCACACACTGGACAAAAACAACCCTCTTGGGAGGTACGCCGTCTGAGGGTCTAACAACGGCTCCCATGGTGGGTCCTGAGGCGCAAAACATCCTCTCCAGTTCCAGACTGGTGACCACATTATCGAACCTTCCATAGCCATAGTTGTCCTTAACTGTGGGGTCAAAGGTGTCAAATCCAGTAGCGATGATTATTGCTCCAAAAATGTTCTCAATTAGCTCCTCCTTCTGGTTCAGGTCTACTGCTTCCCGATTACAAACCCCTTCACAGCTTCGGCAACCAATGCAGTGCTCCGGATCAATGGTGTAAACTGTGGGGGTAGCCTGAGGGAAGGGCATATACACCGCTTTTCTCATTCCCAATCTACAGTCAAACTCGTTGGGAACTTCTACGGGGCAGTAGTCTGCGCAGATGCCGCAGCCTGTACATTCCTCTTCCTTGATGTATCTGGGCTTCTTCCTTATTTTTACCTTGAAACTGCCTATCCAGCCTGATATGCTTTCTACTTCGGCGTAAGTTATTAACTTGATTTTGGGGTGTCTGTTGGCTTCCACCATTAGGGGTGCCAGTATACATATGCTGCAGTCGTGATAGGGGAAGACTTTGTCTAACTGGGCCATGTGGCCTCCAATACTGGGATTTTTCTCCACTAGGTATACTTCATATCCCATATCTGCGAGGTTGAGGGAGGCGGTTATTCCTGTAACTCCTCCCCCTATAACTAGGACTCTTTTCTCCACGGGTACGGTATGTATGGGTTGGGGCTGCATTAGCCGTGCCCTCTCAATAGCCATTTTTATGAGATCCTCTGCCTTTTTCGTGGCTCTCATGTTGTCCCCTCTATGAACCCAAGAGCACTGCTCCCTTATGTTGGCGATGACTAACAAATACTTGTTGAGACCAGCTTCCTCTACGGCTTCCCGGAATAGTTTTTCGTGGAGTTTGGGTGTGCAGGACGCCACAACTACCCTTTCCAGTTTTTCTTCCCTAATTTTATCAATAATTAGTTTAAGGCCGGGGTCAGAACACATATAGGTGTAATCTTCAACATAAACGTTTGACAATTTTTTGAGGGATTCAACGAGACTGGGCATGTCAACTACACCAGCAATGTTTGAGCCACAGTGACATATGAAAACTCCAACCCGTGGAACTTCAACCATTACTCTTACACCTTCTCATATTGAGGAAACAGTGCCCAGAAAAAGTAAGCCCGCAAAGCCAACATTCTTCCAAGGAACGGTGATGAATCCCATTTATAAATTTTCCACCAAAATTATCCGCCCAATAAAACTTCAACGAGCAAAAACTTTGTTACATTAGCCAAGATTTGAAGTATGCAAACTGATTCAAAAAATCATTTTAATTACTAAAATATAAGAAGAGAAATTCACGTGTCCCAAGTTATTATTAGCTGCATTCAGAAATTACAAATTTTGGAGGTGTTACTTTTAATTTTTATTCCTTGATTTTTCTCAGCACTAAACAGTTTTCTATATCTATTATTCCCTTTATACCTCTCACCTTTTCAATGAAATCGTTGAGTTCGGGGAGACTGTTGGCATTAACCTTCATGATTAAGCCACATCCCCTCGTCAAAAGGTATGCTTCCTCCACTTCTTTAAATTCGGCAAGCCTATTCACTATCTCGTTCAATCGGTGTGTCGCTGGTTGCACTGTCACAATTGAGGTTATCCTGTTCTCAGATAGTTCCGGGTTCAGTACTACGGTAAACTTTTTAATTATGCCTTCATCAACCAATCTTTGAATCCTTTTTCTAACGGTGGCAATGCTCAGGTTAAGCTCTTCAGCAATATCACTAATCGGTTTTCTACCATCCTCCGAGAGTATTCTAATCAGCTTTTCGTCTATGTCATCCAGTTTCATCATTATCTCCAAAACCTCATTTTTTCACTTCATAAACGCCACTCAAACTATTTGGCTACGATTCGGGCATTCAAAATAAATTGAGGACCGACGATTAAAATAACACTTCTTCCCCTTTTTGAAGATTCCAGCCAAATTTGAAAACACTAAAAACTACAAGCTTCTACGAATTTTGGGAATGTTTTTCCATAGCAATAATATTTTTGTGTGAGAAAAATTGATCATTCTAACGTATCATAGCGTCCAATCTGGGGGCGGGAGGTTCTAAATCAGGGATCTTTTTAATTCTTTGAGTGCTATACAACTCTCGAGGGCTGTTATTGCTGGTTCGCTTTGCAATTTTTCTAGGAAGGCATTTAGGCTTGGTAAATCCTTTACCACGACTTTCATGTTTACACCACACTTGCCGGACATGGCGTAGGCTTCCACGACTTCAGGCAATTCTTTGACAAGTTCTTCTACTTCTCTCTCCCTCTGGTTCTGGGGATAGGCTACAACATAGGCTATTATTGATTTTCCGCTTTTCTCGGGGTTAAGTGCCACTGTAAACCTTTCAATAACCTTGTCTTCAACCAATTTTTTAACCCTCTTCCTCACGGTGGACTCTGTTACCCCTAGTTCGTCAGCGATTTCCCTATACGGTCTTCTGGAATCCTTGATTAGCATTTCCATAATTTTCTTATTAATTGGATCCAGCTCCATACCTTTTTCCTCCTCTACACTTAAGTGAAGCGATTATTTTTAGGTGCTCTACTTTAGAGTACTTATTTCGGAAAATTTATAAACATTTTGGAATAAAACCATAAACATTAACGCTAAAAATATTTGAAAATAGTAATTGATAATCCAAAACGTGCAAGTAAGCCAATTTTAAGGGGAAAACGAATTTTGGTAAAAAGGAACATGATTTCTATTAGTTTTAAAAGTTTAAAACCAATTTTGGGACGATATTAGCAACAAAAATAAAAAGTAATTCACTAAAATAGACCAAACAGTTTTAGTTTCATTAATTGGAAAAAAGGGTCGTATATCTAATAACAAATTGTTTAGTTTGTAACCAAAAAACGGAAAGAAAGAAACATATTTTTACCGCTAAACGTACCAAAAAGTTTATAAAATAGGTTTTTCAGAGAAGGCGCGAGAACTTTTTCGGAAAAAAATTTCCCAAAAAATGTTTTTTTTACCTTTATTTTTACTAAACTGTAAAAAAATTATTTTAAAAATTCCGATTTTCAGCCAATAGTATTATATATTATAGAGAGAGAAAAAATTTGGAGTGACAAGCAATGAAGGTTTATGTTCCCATAAGAGAAAAGAAAAATTCGGGAAACATAATGTGGGTTGCAAAGGTTGGATACGAGTCAAAGGTAGCCTTCTACGCAATTTCTGATAATATAGATAAGTTATATGAGTCTATCAGTGAAAAAGCGCAAAATCACTATCCTGGATTAATGGATTTGGAAAAGAGCTTCATTACTGTAAGAAAGGCTCGTTTAGGCGAGGTAGACATACCGGAGAGCATAGTAGGCTCCGCCACAAGAAAAATTGAGGAGGAAGGTTATGGGAGCACACAAATTCCTCCAAGCATATTAGTACCTCTGGATCTAGAATTGGTTCCAATAGTTAATTTTAATCTTGACGACTCGAATCCTGAGTTTAGCCGATTTATTGAAGCTAGAAGCATATTATCCAAGGAAGAGATAATATTTCTTAATGAATTAAATGCTGAAGCAAAAATTACTCTAACTGAAAAAGATGGTTACCTAGTTTGGCAGTATCAAAAAGAGGGCTTATATATGGATTTTGACGCACTCAGCGGTATGAAGATAGTTAGCAAACTAGTAATTAAAGGGGGTTGATATAAATATGGCTATGGAGAAAATGGTTCGTGGAGAATTTATGACCATAGCATTATTTGATCCCCCAGAGGGGATTGATACATTCAAATTTCTACGTGAAGTGGAAGCCTTCAGTGATTATGTTGACGCCATTCTGATTCCTGATTCCACTAACGAGTACATTCATATGAGTCCCATTATTCCCTGTATGCTCCTCTCCCAGTTTAATGTAGAGCCTATAATGGAGATTGCCTATGGCAGTAGGAGTGAAAAGGCCGTTTATTCCGATGTTCTGGCGGCACTAACAGCGGGAGTGCGGAGCATAGTTTTTGTGGCAAAAAACGCTGACGAGGTTTATGTTGAAAAAAACATTTTAGAGGTTATAAGAGAAGTCCGAAAAATGGTAGATGAATTGGAATTTGAAGACCCCGACTACGATATAGATCTTAAAATTGGCCTTTCCATTAATCCGCTTACCGAGGAGCGGGTAGATTTCCGAGAAGCAAAAGAAGCGGGCGTGGACTTCATAGTAGCACTAGAAACATACGACCCTGCACTAATATTCGATATTATTCATAGGGCCAGGGAGGCCGGCTTGTATAGTATAATGAAAGTTGGAGTTTTTACTTCATTTAATCAGGCCAAATTTGCACACAAATTTATACCAGAACTATTCGTTCCAGAAGAACTCCTAGAGAAACTGTGGGACGCTGAAGATGAGGTGCAGGCGGGCGTCGAATTTGCGCAAGAACATATAAAAATGTTGGTAGAACTGGGCGCCGACGGGGTATGCCTCATGCCTATAAAGGAACCCCAAGTATACAAAATACTCCACAACACCCTGAATCTCAGCGTTCAAAACACCCAATAAGCACAACGTTACGCCATTAAGTTTTTACTTATTTCCCTGAAAAAGGAGTTCATAAGCCAATATTTTCTTCGTTTTCTTCGCAGGCCTTTTGCAAACCCGCAGCAACTAATTAGAGGTTAAGAGTCCATATGTTCAGATGGGACTCACTGTTGCTGGTTTTTGTGGCGTTTTCGCCCTGTCCCTTTCCCCTATATGACTTCCAGCCCTCATCTTTATACATGTTTATGTTAAAAACCGGGGATTTCCCTCAAACAACCCAGCCACCAAAAAAAGGAATCAACACAAAAAAGGAACACCTCTTGAACACATGGTAAGAATAAATGGGGTGTTAAAACTGCTTCTATTTAGAATAAAGTTTGTTAACTTATTCCATCTGTTAACGTTAAAGAAAAACCATTAAACCCATCATTCCCTTAAAAACAACCACACATAACATGTTGTGCAGCCGATTCCGGCCACGTCCAGAATGCGGGAGGTTCGAAAAAGCCCAGTGGGGGACGGGGCCACAACTGAGAACATCCTCCCACCGAAAGCAGGAGAGATATGCCTGCTTCAACCGTTCCCCGGGGAGTGAACCGGTCTCCCCATGGAACTTGAGGGAGGAAGACCCAAAGTTACCTAGGTTAACGCTGGGTCAGAACGGACAAACATTCATTTAGATTTAAATTTTTGGCACTAACTTATTAAATGTGGGGTAAAATCCTGTTTCGTCATTTCTTCATCAATTGTTATATTAAAAATTGGTAAAGCTTTTTTCGTTTTAATCACATTAATATCGGTTTTAAGGTTAAAAAGAGCATAATGTTTTCCTATTTTGAACAATTTTTTAACAGTTTTTTTGCATTTTTTTGACGAAAATTTATTTTGAATCTTTTTTTTCAGACATTTCTTTCCTTTTTTTATTACTGTTTTCCTCTTATGAATGCTTTTTTCTTTAATATTTAGTGGTTTAATTTCCCGAATTATTATTTTTTTATTTCCTAAAACATACCATTTAATTTATAAGCAAAACATGTGCTAAATATGTCGAGCAAAGGTTGGAGGTAGATAAAAAAATGGTATTGTTTGCAAAGGAAAAATTGGCTGCCGTTGAGCTAGCCGAACTTGTAAGCAGAGTAGATCCAAAAGTGAGAGAGGATCTGGTAGAGGACATAATAGACACCGTCCTAGAAACAGAAAACGCCGACGCAATGCCCGCAGAATATGCAAGAGCCGTCCTACAACTCTGGAGACGGGGCAAACTAGAAACAAACAACGGTCTGAAAGCCCTATTCAAAGCCGCACTAAGTGTAGAACCAGAAAAAACCGCCAAAGTCTGCGAGAAACACGGATGCAAAGAACTAGCAGACTACATAAGAAGCACATAAGTCCACTCTCACTTTTTAAGCAACAAGAAATAGGAAGAAGCAGAAATGGTAAAACTAGGAATTGAGCTCGTACCCCAACAAAAAATCGATAAAATTGTTGAGTACATAAAGGAGGCGGAAGCGAACAATTTCGACTTCGCCTGGATAACCGACCATTATAACAATCGCAACACCTACGTAACCCTAGCCCTGGCCGCGGTGCAAACATCTAAAATCAGACTTGGTACCGGGGTAACAAACCCCTTCCTGGTAAACCCTGCAGTAACAGCTTCCTCAATAGCCTCAATTCACGAAGTTTCAAATGGTAGGGCAATATTGGGTATTGGCGCGGGGGATGCTACCACCCTCAAACAATTAGGAGTTGAATGGAGCAAACCCTTAACAGCAGTGCAGGAAACCATAACAATAGCCAAAAAGCTATGGGCGGGAGAAACAGTCAAATTTGAGGGAGAAGTTTTCAAAATAAAAAGCGCAAGGCTTAACTTCAAAAATAAGTTCGGGCCAATTCCAGTATACGTAGGCGCCCAAGGACCCAAAATGCTGGAACTCGCAGCAACTCTAGGAGACGGCGCACTAATAAACGCTTCCCACCCCATAGACTTGGAACCTGCAACAACTAAAATAAAGGAAACACTGAGTCTAAGGAACAACTCCCAAGAATTCGATATCGCAGCTTACACAAGCTTTTCATTAGCAGACACAGAACAGGAAGCACGAAAACTCGCAGCACCCGTAGTCACATTCATTGTGGCTGCCACCCCAGCAATCGTCCTTGAGAGACACGAAATTCCAGAAGCAGACGTAGAAAAACTACGAGAACTTCTCGGAAAAGGAAAAATCACTGAGGCCTTCGCCGCAGTAACAGACGAAATGATAGACGCCTTCTCAATCTGCGGAACAAAAGAGACAGTCACAGAAAGAATGATTGACCTCAAAGAAATCGGAGTATCACAAATCGTAGTTGGCTCCCCCATCGCAGACGACAAAAGCAAAGCCATAAAAACAATAGGAAACGAAATCTTACCCCTAATAAAAGAATAAAAATTTTCAAAAAACGTGAAACCCCATCCCCCATTCCATATATTCAATAAAAACTCCCTAGTGTGTGAGGTTGTTGTGGTAGAAGGGCTTGAAACGCTCCGCTTCCCTTTTTCCGCTTCACACAAATTGGCTTTTTTGAAACCTTCATGTGAAAATTTTGGGTGCAGAAGATATAGAAACAGGCAGACCACACCATCCACCACAAATAAAACAAAAATTTAGAAGTCAATGCTGAACATATGGCCTATTCACCTAGCATTTAAGAATCCCTTCAAACCATATGTTTAAACAACACTCCGGGGGGCTGAATTTTTGTGGTGACCTTGCCTTAGCCTGCCTCCGCATCCCTTCCCACCTCCATTTCTCTACATAAATGTATTAAAAAGTGGGAAGATGGTTTCTCTCAAGCCAGCCACAAAAACAGATCCCTACAAATAGGAGTACGGCCTAAACATATGGCTTCGAAAACCAAAAAAACATAAAAGCAGACTAAAAATTCCTCTTTTTCCCTCAATTAACCTTTAAAAACCAAAGTCATACCAAACCCATTTTTCGCATTTTTGGAAACCCTCCGGCGAGTTGGTAAGCTTCCCATTCTTCAAACTCCCCTCCTCCTTCAGTTTCCCCCCTAATATGGCAGTAAAAAAATGCAAAAACATCCCAAGAGCACAATAACAAAAACACACCATCCAAATAACCTCAAACAATCCACAAAATAGAGAATTGTAAAACAAAACTGCCACCAAAAAATCAAACCCAAATAAAAATACACATACAGAGAAAACCATCACTAAAACAATAATTGTGCATCCCACTTTTGGATGTATTTAAACGATGGAAATCCTTCAGACGCCCTAATTCCTTTCCAAAAAAGTAGAACCCCCTTAACTAACAATAAATTACCCACAAAAAATACAAAATAAGTCTTCCCCCAAAAAAGGCTCAGAACCCTATCCCTCCTCCAAGACAAAAAAGGTATGTACAATTTTTAAACACTCCAATTAGTACTAACTTACAGTCAAAAATATATACCCCTTCACAACCGTAAACACGGGTCAAAAAAATAATTCCCACGCCCAAATAATAGGAGGCATGAAGGAAGAATGATAATTACCAAGGCAAAATCCGACGAAGAAATCAAGGAAGTAATACAACCCTTCAAAAAACTAGTAGTGGTGGGCTGCGGAACCTGTGCAACCTTGTGCCAGACCGGCGGCGACGAACAAGTCAAAGCAATGGTTCAAAAATTGACTGACTGGGGCAAGGAAGTTACCGGCTCCATAGTTATTGAAAACCCCTGCGACCTCAGAATTGACAAACGTGACCTGAAAAGACTTGGAGACGCCATGGCCAACGCTGATGCCATAATTGTTATGTCATGTGGTGTTGGAGTCCAAACTATCTCACAAGCAAGCGACAAAATCACACTTGCAGCTCTGGACACAGTTTTCATCGGCGAAGTGGAACGCATAGGACAATTCTACGAAATGTGCAGAGCATGCGGAGACTGTATACTAAACGAAACAGGCGGAATATGCCCCATAACAAGATGCGCAAAACACCTACTAAACGGCCCATGCGGCGGAATGAACAAAGAAAAATGCGAAGTAGGCACAGACAAAGACTGCGCATGGGTACTCATCTGGAAACGACTAAAAGAACAGGGCAGAGAAGAACTCTTCACCAAATTCAGAGAACCCCGAGACTACAGCATAAAAGCCGGACCAGCCGAAATCATATGGAAATAATAGGAGGAGATGAAAAAAATGGGACCAATAACCGAAGTTTATAGCAAACTTGGAGAAAGCCTAAAATCAGGCAAGTGGACATGGACAGGAGAAATCGAACCAGAAAAAACAACCAACCTAGAAGAAGTAATCCACACCGCCAAAATACTCGCAGGACACGTAGTAGCAGCAAACGTAACAGACAACCCACAATCATTCGGATGCATGAACAGCCTAGTCCCCTCCTACCTCATACAAAAAGAAGCCGGCCTCGAAGCCATATGGCAAGTAACCTGCAGAGACAGAAACCGCCTAGGACTCCTATCAGACATACTCGCCGCAGGCAACCTAGGAATCAAAAACATACTAGCACTAACAGGAGACCACACCGCATCAGGAGACAACCCACAATCCATGCCCGTATTCGACCTAGACTCCGCCCAACTAGTATACATGATTAGAAAAATAATGGCAGGACACGACCTAGCGGGAAACGAGATTGAAAACCCCCCAAAATTCCACATAGGAGTCGCAGGCGCACCAGGAGCAGAACCCCTAGAACCAGAAATCCTAAAAATAGAACGCAAAATAAAAGTAGGCGGCGAATTCATACAAACCCAAGTAGTCTACGACATGGAAATAGCAAAAAGATTCCTAGACGCAGTCAAACACCTAAAAGTACCCACACTAATAGGCATCTGCCCACTAAAATCCTACAAAATGGCCAAATGGATGGATGAATTCTGCCCGGGAATCTTCGTCCCACCAGAAATACTAGAAGACCTAAAGAAAATACAAGACGCCCCAAAAGAAGAACGACGCCAAAAAACCGACGAATGGAACCTAAACTTCTTCGAAGGCTGGCTAAAAGAACTCAAAAAAACAACCAGCGCAGCAGGATGCCACATTATGGCCGTGGGCTTCGAGTACATCGTAGCTGATATTGTCAAGCTAATAAAGTAATTCTTTTTCCCCCTTTTTTATTATTTTGTTCTGGTTGTTTGGTGTAGCTATCTTTTTAGGGCTGAGGTAGGGTAGTTTTATTTTTTGTGAGTTTTGTTGCTCTTTTTTTGGGCTTGTTTTGTTTTTCAGTTTTGGGGGGTTATTTTTTTATTACTCTGACGAGTTTTTGTGTGGTTCCTGTGTTGCCGTAGTTGTCTATGAATTTTAGGGTGGCTTCGTATGTTCCTGCTTTTTGGTATGCGTGTATTGTTATGGGTAGTTTTGCTGTGTTTCCGTCTCCGAAGTCCCAATTTAGGTCCAGTATGATGCTTTGGGGTGCTGTGAAGACTGTGACATGGAATATTGCGGGGTTTCCTTCGACTACGGGGTTGGGTGTGACTGTGAAGGATCCTGCGGGTGGGGTTATTCCCCGCTTTTGGGTGATGAATTGTTTTGTGTCTTTTAGTTTGCCGTCTGCTTCTTTTATTTGTTGGGTGGGTGTTTCCTGTATTTTGTCGATGAAGTGTACGTGTGCTTTGGCACATCTTTCGAGTTGTTCGGGTGTGCATTTGTCTGGTGTATCGTATTTTGTGTGGTACATTACGGGTTTTCCTATGACCAGAATGGAGGGGACTCCTGCTCTGATAAAGGGGCCTAGGTCGCTTACGGGTAGAGATTTTGCTGAGACGTAAGCTGCCGGCAACAAATTATATTTGAGTGTGGCTTCCATGACAAAGGGCGTTAGGACGGGGTTGTCTGAGATGAAGAGTCCTCTTTTCTCGTCCAATCCAGTTTCTACTACGCCTCCGTCAGCCTGATTGTACCATCCTTTGGATCCGAACCCATCAAGCATAATGAATGTTGCTATCTTGTTGAGCAGGTCTTTGTGCATTTGTACAAAGTTGTTGACTCCGAGGAAGGCTGCTTCATGGCCGGTCCAGCCGACGAACATCATAGTTTTTTCCCTTTTTTTGAGGGGGATTTGAGCGTAGTGTTTGGCTAGGGCGATTAGTCCGGCGTTGGCTCCTGCGTTATCCACTGCGCCTGTGAAGGTGCTGTCGGTATGGGTTCCAATTAGGATGATGTCGTCGCTCCTTCCCGGTAAAGTTCCTATTATGATGTTGCTGCTTGCTTTTTCGGTTTTGACTTCCTCGACGAGTTTTACTGTGAGTTTACCTTGGCTTCTTGTGCATAGGGTTTTTAGATAGTTGCCATCGTCATTATTTACTGAGAGGGCGGGTAATCTGCTCTCCCAGCCTTCTATTCCCTCGCCCAGAAATATGTAGGATATGGCATCGAGGGGGGATCCGTTGATGATTACTGCGCCTAGAGCGCCATTTTCTTTTGCCAGTTTTAGTGAGCCGAACACTGTGAAGGTAGGGTGGAAGTTTAGTATCATTTTGCTGTCTATTAGTACTATTTTGTCTTTGACGTCTATTGCTTGGAAATCGGTGGGTGTTCCATAGCCCACGTATACCATTTGGGCGGTTATTCCTTCAGGGCTTGTGGAGCCGCTGAAGTAGACGGGGAATGTTTCGATAGATTGGTCGGAGAGGATTCCGGGTGTTTCTTTGGATATGATTTTCAGTTCGTGTCTATCTGACCACCAGCGTGTGAAGCTGAATGGTTTAAGATCAACTTGTGGTAGTCCTGCCTCCTTTAATTTTTGGTAAATGTATTTCTCGGCCTTCTCGGCAGGTGGGGTTCCTGCTATGCGGTAGCCGAAATCACATAAATCCTTCATGGTTTGGTATAATTCTTGGCCGGATATCTTCGCAGTGCCAGTTTTAGCCATTTTCACACCTCAATAATTGATTTACTATTTGATCTTTTCTTATTAATAATTTTATGTCTGTGGGCTGGCAATTCTTTTCAAACTGTAGAGCTTATATATATGGGTGGCTTCTTTAGTTATAACTGAAAAAATTCAGCTTGGAGGTATGGTTAAGTATGTCCAGTTTATCCATTAGGGATGTCGGAAGGAGGCTGTCTAGGGCGGGTAGGTTGGAAGCGAGGGTGCTGTGTGTATATGGTTCGCGGGATATTCCTGCTGGGGCTATTCCAACAAAATCAGTTAGTCGGTGCATCGCTAAAGCAATATTTACTATGGCGGTTCGCGGAGAAGTGCCTCCCATTTATTTGGGGAATAATGCTCTTGAGGGGTGTTGCCCTGGGGGTGTATCTTGGCTTGGCTTTAGCGAACCAGCCCCTTGGATTAAGTATTTTGTGTCTACGGGCACCAAGGAATTTGCTGATGGAGCCGCCGAATATTTAAAGATTAATCCTGAAGTTGCTGAGGAGAGCTTCAAATCTATAGGAAAAATAACGCCCCTCGGAAAGTATACTGTGATACAAGCTTGTGAAGACCTAGAGGAGGATCCGGGTGTTAAGTCCATTGTTTGTTTTGGGACATGTGAGCAAATTAGAAATATGTGCTCGCTTGTTTACTTCAGGAGGACAGATATGTATGCGGTTTTGGCACCCTTTGGGCCTTCTTGTGCCACCTTAGTTACTTATCCTGCGGCTATGGGAGAAAAGGTGCCTCACAACTCGGTGTTCCTAGGACCCTTGGACCCTACGGGAAACTCGTGGTTCCCACCTAATTATATGGCTTTGGGTATACCGGTACAAATAGCAAGACAGATGAGCCAGGATCTGGAAGAATCGTTTATTGTAAAGAGGCCTAAGACTGCTTATCCTGAACAGAGAGAAAAGATATAGGCTTTAAATGAAAGGGGTTAGATGGGCTTGGCTAGGCTCTGCAAAATTTGCTAAATGGGTGTCTGAGCTGCTTCTTTCTATTTTTTGTTTGATTTATTGGTTTTGGGGTAAGGGTCTGGAGCGTTTTTGTTTGTGGGGTTTAGGAATTGTGAGAGTTTCTCTATTTTTTGGATTCCTTGTGTGTAAATTGGGGATTTTATGGGTGGGGTAATCTTGTTTTTTGTTATTTTCTTTGGGATTGATTTATATGCGGGGTTTGGAATCCAGCGGGGTCCTTTTTCCGTTTTTACCAGGTGGTAGGCTGCTCCGCGGGCGCTTTCCATTGGTCCGTAGAGGGATTGGAACTTGTTTGACACCCAGTTCGCCATAACTAGTGTTTGTGGCTCCTTATTTATTGTTGTGTGTCCGTGTAGGGGGGGTGAAACCCAGAGTTCGTAGGGTTCTACCTCTGTTGCTGTGAAGACTTCAACTTTGAGGGGGTCGTTTTCATTGCTTTTTTGTGATATGTAGATTGCTTTTCCATGAAGCACGCCATAAATTTCGGGGTAGAAATTGGGGTGATAGTGCCCAGAGGTTTTACCATATTCGTCTCCCAGCAGGAAATTTTTCATCACAGTTATATCGAACCTCAAACTATACTTGGCAATCAGAGGCCTATGTTCTGGAAGGGCTATGTCTCTATACATCCAGTAGGCAATTTCCTCAGTATCAACTTTAAGGTCGCAGCTTCTAGCTACCTTAGTGAGGTCGCCCATAGTTCTCACGCTTGGTTGCGGCAGTTCCAATTCCTTCGAGATTAACTTATTTGTTCTCTCGTCAAAAGATATGGGAAGACCAGAAACATCATCTAAATCTATCATTTCTTAATGCACCTATACATTCTTATTGTTATAATTGGTTTATTTTTTGGGTAACGGGTTTTCAGGAATTGATTCGACTCCCAAGAAAATTTCTAATTCCATTATGTTGTACCTTCTGCTTGATGTCTGCAGAGGTTGGATTTGAGGAATTTTCTAATGGTTTGAATAGTTTTTTGTGGTGGGGATGTTCGGGTTTTTGGAGGGTTTTAGCTATTTTTTAGGCATTCTTCTCTGTCTTTTAGGGCTTGTTTTGCTCTTTCCATTTTTCCGTCTTTTTCCAGTCTCTCCGCGTATTTCTTGTAGAGGTCTGCTGCCTTCCTGTAGCACTGTTTCATTTTTTCTGTGTTTCCCCCTTCTTTGTAGCATTTTCCTGCTCTCTTTAGGTTATCCGCACTTGTTCCTAGAAAGTCTTGCTCTGCCAGGTGTTCTCCCAATTTTTCGAAGCAATTTGCGGCTTTCAAAAAACTTTCTTTGGCCTTTTCCTCGTTTCCGGCGTCTAGGTAGCAAGTTCCCGCCCACTCGAAGTCGTCACCTGCTTCTGCTAAATCGTTTTTTTGTAGGCTATTTTCGGCTTTTTGGTAGGCTTTATCCGCCTCTTTTTTAAGGCTCAAAAATATAACCTCCTATGGGGATTAGATACAATTTAGAATATTTGGGATTAATCAAATTTTTATCCCCTAAATAGTCTGAAAAGGATATCGGAGAAAAACGCAGAACAAGTGGGGAGTTCGGTGTGTAAATGTTGAAATGTTACTCTATTTCTTCTTCAACCCAAGAGAATTTTCTTTGAAGTGTTTTTGGATAATATTTTTTCCAATCGTAGTCCACTTTTTTGCCCCATTCATAATAGACTCGGGGATCGATGTAACTTTTGAGGGAGGTTGTGAGGTTATAGTTTTTTGTTTTCTTCATGATTTCTATTTGTGCCTCTAATTCCTTTATTTTTTGGTAAGCCTTTTCTGTTTTCTTTTCTTTTAGTTTTTTGAGGCGTTCCTTTTTATTTTGGAGGGATTTCTGGAAGTTTTTTGATACTTTCTTCTTATGGTTGCACACTTCGGCAGCTTTCAGATTGGCCATTTTGGCTGTGATTTTCTTGACATATTCTGGATCGTCCTTTGTGGTTTTGGATTCGTTTAACTCCTTCTCCACTACCTTTGTGGCATGATATGTTCTGAAGACCTTTGCGGTTAGTCCAGGCACTACCTCGTCCAGAAACTGGCTAACGTTACTGGATCTTATCCCTGCAAAGATGGCAGACTTTGCGTCTGTAATGAACTCCTTGAGGTTTCGAATCACTTGGGGTGGAAGGTAAACCTCCTTTTCCCACCTCACTGAGTCTTTTCCCAAAAAATTGAATTTGGTTAATCCATTCTCATCAAACTTTATGTGTTCAGGTCTGAGGGTGGTTGCACCAACAGTGTCCGCCTCATCTTTATCCTTCTCGTCCCCCACACGCAGTTTTAAAGCATCAATGAGGTAGCACACAGTGGCAATCTTTCTCCTCTTGACATCCTCAGCTGTTAAGTTATCCTCTATGTGTGCCCTGAGTTCCTCAATCTTGTCCTCAAGCTCCCAAGCCTTATCAAACTTTTCTATTTCCCTTCTCTGTTTAAGATGAGAAGTGTCTGATAGCCAAACATGCTTTAATTTTCCACGCAGTTTATCCTCCCATTTTGCAATCCACATGCACTCCGGTTCCCACACAATCTCTTTCCAGTTCCCAGGCGGCCTCGGAGCATCGGGTGAAAGATTCAGAATAACATCTTCCGGTTTGGGACCCTCCTTCCACTTGCCTCTAAGAGGATGCTTTCCTCTCCCCATAAAAATGCCCGAAGGCTCAGCGTTATAGTTTCCTATTTCCACTCTTTTACCATCTACGATGGCGTAGCCATACTTCTCTTTGTTTCTCTCACGGATTTCCTTACGCTCAGCTGCGAGTCTCTTCTTCTCCTCTTTGGACATGCTTGCTTTCTTGAGTTTCTCGTCTTCCACGTACTTTATGATTTCAGAGAAATCAAAGTCTTCTGGAGAAACTTTTCCCAGACCCAAGGCCGCGCCAAAGTCATTAAAAAAGTTTTTAACAAAAACGGAGTCATCCACATATTCTGTGCCCAGTTTTTTGACCCAGGCTACTGCCATCTCTTCCTGTTTAGGTTCCAGTTTGATCCTTTTCCCTTTAAAAAGTATGGAAAACCCCTTATAGTCATACTGTGGAAATAGAATGCCGTTATGAATTAATTGCTTCACCTGATCTACCTGCCCATATACTTTGTACCATACTCTAGGGTTGGGAGATTAAGGAATGTATATGGTTGAACCTTTATATCCTTTATCAGTTTTTAAAAATAGGGGAGGAAAAGCTTATTTTTTCTTGTTTAACTATAATTTCCTAAACTATTGTAAATATGGCGCGGTTTCCACCGCTACAAATTGAAATATTTCTCTTATACCGCAACTACAAAGAACCAGAAACTGTACTTAAAATAGGCTCCGCCTAAAAAATGCTTACGAATAATCTTTTTATATTGTGGTCCTTCCTAAAATATTGCATTAGGAGATTGGTTTAAATGTCAAATGACATTGTATTTTCGGATGAGGAGAGGGAGAGGTACTCTAGAAACATTGTCCTTGACTACATAGGATATAATGGCCAGAAAAAACTCAAGAAATCCAAAGTTCTAGTGACAGGGGTGGGAGGTATTGGGTGTTATGCGGCGCTCCTCTTTTCTCAGATGGGCATCGGTAGCATTAGGCTTGTAGATATGGATATTGTGGAGGTTTCGAATCTCCAGAGACAAGGATTATACAATATGGATCTCATTAATTATCCAAAGGTGGAAGCGGCAAAAGTCCAACTCACAAAGTTAAATCCCCAAATAAGCATAGAAGCCATGCCCAATTTTCTGGACGAAACCAACGTGTTGCAAATTTTGGACGGAGTTGACGTTGTAGTTGACGGACTGGACGAGCTAGAGCCAAGATACATTTTGAATAGAGCTTGCCACAAACTGGGCATACCGTATATCTTTGGGGCAGCAATAGAAACTTACGGCAGTGTTTTCACCATAATTCCCGGAAAAACCGCCTGTTTGGAATGCTTCTACGGGAGCCTTAAAGATGAATTGTTACCAACATGCGGGCAGGTAGGAGTCTTTCCCCCTGTTCCCCCAATCATAGCCAATATTGAGGTAGCAGAAGCAGTGAGAATTTTACTGGGAAAACCTCCCCAATTGGCTGGAACACTACTCTTCGTTGACGCATCGGATCTATCATTTGAAAAAATTTCCATAAAAAAAGAAGGCTCATGTAAGGTTTGCAACTTGAAACCCGACCAAATATTCTTCGAATCAACGCGACGGGGAAATCTTGTGAAATCCATTTGCGGCAGAGCTTCGAAAAGCACACATATAGTATTACCTGAAAAAGACCAAGATTTGGATTTTAGAGAAGTCTTGGAAAATCTGGGTAAATCATATAAAATTATTTTATTATCGGAACTGGGAGTTTCACTAAAAAAGAATTCAGAAATAGATATTAGCATTTTGAAATCGGGAGTGGGTATAATTAAAGGGGCTAATACTGAGGAAAATGCCCTAGCAACTTATAGGGAATTAGTTCTATGTTAAGCTTGTTTAAAAGGTTTGTAGGGCGCTCAGGGATTGGGTCTCTTTGAAGGGGGCAAAATTCCCAGAAAAAAGGTTTGGGTCTCAAATGGAAATAAGTTCTACTAGAGCTAGGCTGGGCAATTCCCAGTGAGCGGCCCAATAGTCCGTCTCAAATGGAAATAAGTTCTACTTAGAGCCCCTCTTTGACAATGGAGAGTATTGCACCATATGTTTAAACACCACTCCGGGGATCTGAATTTTTGTGGTGACCTTGCCTTTAGCCTGCCTCCGCATCCCTTCCCACCTCCATTTTTCCACACAAAGGTCTTAAAAAAGATGGGGAGATGGTTTCTCTCAAAGCCAGCCACAAAAACAGACCCCTACAAACAGGAGTGCTGCCTAAACATATGATATTGCACGCTGGATCCAGAAGCCAGGGTTAGAAATAAATTTCAGTGTGTTTCCTCGAGAGTTTGGAGAAATTTTGTCTATTTTTATAATTCAAAATTAATTTTGTATATTGCTAAGTGATATTTTTATTTTGCTAGTTTTTAGCTTGCTAAATTATACTTTTCGTATAGAAAAGTTTAAATTGTGTAATGTGTATAATTACGTTATCAACAGGGGAAAAGGTGTGAGAGCAGAATGAAAACACCTTGTGAAATTGTTAATAAACGCTATCTTCCCGCCATTAGAGCTATGATTGCCAGGGAACTCGCAGAAAAGCACAATTGCACCCAGATGAAAATCGCTGAGTGGCTTGGCGTAACACAAGCAGCCATCAGCCAATACCTTTCATCCAAGAGAGCAGGTACAGAAAGAATTCTGAAAATTAGACCTGAAATTAAAGAGTTCGTTCAAGAAATAACCCTCAAGCTTACGAATGGGGAGAAGGAAAAATTCAACATTGGAGAAGAGATTTGTAATATTTGCAAATCCTTAAAATTAAAAGAAGAAGCATACACAGCAATAAAGAGTTACGTAACAGCTTAAAAGAAATACTAGCAACGAATTTCCACTTATTAAAAGGTCAATCAGGTTCCCTCAGTGTAGAGACAGAGCCAAGGTTAAATCCCTAAGAAGAGTAAGATCAAATCAGTGTTTCTCACCCTTTTTTATGGACATTTTTGGAAACTCATAGCCGCAAACAGGACACGAAACCATATTGCACATTTTTGCAAGAGGACATGCAAAACACTTCTCCAAATCTTCCTCACCAAATTTAAATCCACATAAGGGACATCTGTAAACCTTTTCCGATTTTTGCGACATAAAGTTCAACACCCTGAAATTAAAAATCTTCCAAAAACTCCTCCAAACATAACTATGGAGCCGCAACTTTTAACTCTATCAACTAATTTCACTTTAAATCCACTTTTTCGCGGATTCTTTAAAGTTAGTAACATTGAATACTACCAAGTGAGGAGGGAGCTGTTCGTATATGTTTATTAAAGATGTATAATGCAGTTTTCAAAATATAAGCGGAAACAGTCAAAAAGCCCAAAATAACACTGTAAAATTATACAAATATGCAGGGACGAGGTTAATAGGTTCTAATTTATCTCCCACTAAAATTAATATCTCGACAATGTTAAATTTAAGCCGATTTCCATTTTGGTGCTGCTAAATGATGGGAAAAGGCATTCTCCCAAGTGTAAAAGGGGAAGGACAATGAAAAACAAGCACCGATGAACCAAACTGTCAAGAAATTGTTTAACTCGACAATTTTTTAATCACGCTGATTTCAGTTTTCAGGTTAAAAGAAATATTGGGAAGCCTTTCCCCCCGATACCCAAAAGATAAGGGGTGTTAAAACTGCTTCTATTTAGAAAGTTTGTTAACTTGAGAAACTTCCAACAGTTAACGTTAAAGAAAAACCATTAAATCCAACATTCTCTTAAAAACAACCACACATACATGCGCCGTGCAGCCCACTCCAGCCAAGTCCAGAATGCGGGAAGTTAGAAAAAGCCCAATGAGGACAGAGCCACAACTGGGAACATCCTCCCACCGAAGGCAGGAGAGACGTGCCTGCCTCAACCGTTCCCCCGGGAGAAAGCCTCTCCATGAAACTTGAGGGAGAAAGACCCAAAGTTAAAGGTCAACGCGGGGTCAGAACGGTTAGGTGATCCAAGTTGTGATGGGGCAGATTAAGTTAATTTGAGGATAGTTTTAGTATCTCATTTTGTTTATAATTTGGTCAATTTTTCGGGATATATTTTCAAGGTTTTGTCTAAGTTCCTGAGTCTTAGTTCTGTATTCTTCCTCTGTTATTAGGCCCCGCATACGGTCGAACGCAAGGTCTCCGAGTTTTCTTTCTAGATCGGATCTCTTAATTTCGAGTTCACCTATTTCCGCAGTTAAATCATCTAGGGAAGTTCTTGGTTCGGAGCCGGAACCTTCAATGGCTGTAAGCTCTTCGCCCTCCGCTAATGGAATGGTGGGAATCTCTTCCTCAGATTTGATTTCTGTTTCTTGACCTCTTGCCACCACTGGGGGGGCTTTTTCCTCCTTTACCGCTTGCGTTAATATGTCCACTGCATCTTCTTTCACTCTCTCTGGTTTGGTTTCCCCTAATTCTTCGAGTTCGGGAGTGGAGATTCTCTCAGTGGCAGATTTTGAGGTGTCTTCCATTGTTGATTTAGATTCTAGTTTCTCTTCAGTTGAAGGTAGAACTTGTTCTAATTTACTGAATAATGCTCTTATTTTCTCTTCAGTTATTTTTCTTTTTGTTGCTTTTTCTTTCGGCTCCGTAACGGTGATTGTTTCTGGGCTTGTTTGGGTGCTGCTGGGGATTTCTACGGGGATGGGTTTGATGGAATTCGGTTCTGTGCTTGGTTTCTCCTGTTGGGTTACATCTATTTTGGGCGATTCTGAGGCTTTATTCAACATTCCTTCGAGCTTTTTGACTGTTTCTGAGAGAACAGTGATATCGTCTTCGAGTTTGTCGATTTTTCCGCCTTGGTCTGCAACTACACTTACTACCGAAGCTTCAAGTTCGTTGAGTCGGTCTCGGATCATTTGTATACTTTTTATAACGGTACGGATGGGGGGCTCCACGCTTTCTTGGATGGTGTCCTTAATAATTTTGGCGAGTATCTCTCTGATTGCTAACTGCTTTTCACCCATTGTGTCACATCCTCTAAATAATTAGTTACGAATTGAAACCTTAAAAATGAATCTGTATTTACATCACTCTACGACTTATTTAGAATTTTTTGTATCATATTACAACATATAAATTTGCATTTTCCATTCAAGATTTGGTGTACAGTGTTTTTCTCTGGCAAACTATTTCTTTTGTGTTTAGTGGATATTACAAAGAGATTACAAACAGAATTAAGTACGAAAAACTACTTTTGAATACCTGTGAAACGAACACCGTTGTTCCAAATACTATTCAGATGATTAGCTTCTCCCATCTTTGGAAAAAGTGAAAATATTGGGGGAAGAAGTTATGGATGTATCAAAAAGAATTCCAGTCAAACATGTTACACTCTTTTCAAACGGAGTATCAATAGTAGAGCGGCAGGGATCTCTACCCGTAAAGGAGGGAATACTTTATTCACTGGATTTGGACCTAGACGATCTAAACAATGTGCTAAGAACAATAATGGTTATAGATCTCGATGGCGGTGCAGTAAAGAAAATACAGTATGAGATTTCCGGTGATGGATTTGGAGCAACAGACGCAGGGTTACAAATAGACCCCAATAAAGCCCTATCCAGCATCATTAAAGGTTCCGTAAACGAAGAAACAAAAATAGTAACTAAGAATGGCGAGGAGATTACAGGCCGCATTCTAGGCTCAGAGACCAACGGCCACCTAATAATCACTAATGATTCAGTGGAAAGAACTGATGAACTCATTTTATTAACAGAAGAGGGAAGCATCATCAGACTGCCTATGAATGAAGTTGATCAAATTATCCCAAGTAAAAATATTATTAGGAAAATTCGCCAGAGCCAAACACCAAACAAAGCTAAGGCAACCATAGGGTGGGAACTGGATCCCGGCAGCGATGGAAAAGAAAACCACAGCCTGATTATTAGATATTTGCAAAGGCTGGAAAAATGGGACATGATATACCACATCCATGAGCTTAATGGCAAATTCATACTCTACGGCTTCGGCGTTCTCACAAATCCCACAACTGAAGATTGGAAGGATGTTTCAATTGACTTGGAGTTAGCAACAGCCCCTGAATCACAGACTCAGATTTACCCTTCAAAGATAAACATAAAGGAAGCAAATAAAGCTGAGACCCCACTAACAAAACAAAACTTAATTTCGTACAAGTACTATATTTCTGAACCCCTAAATATCCCAAAAATGTCTTCAGTCTTGATTCCCATTATACAAGAAACAGTGGAGGGGATTAGAGAATATTTCTGGAACACATCCGAATCAAAGCCCACCCTCTTCCTGAAAATAACAAACACAAAGGACCTAGCTTGGGCCCCCGGCTCTGTGGTCTACTGGGAAAAAGCACAATTCACAAGTGAAGGAAGAATCGAGTTCACCCCAGTAAATGAGGAAGCTAGAATCCGAATAGGCTATACTAACGATTTGATTGTGGAAAAGGAACAAGAAAAAGTGGAACTCAATGAAAAAGAAACAAGCGAAGGTTACACTAAAAAATATGTCATAAAATTCAGAGTAGAAAACACGAGACCGGAACCAGTGATCTTATGGGTAAAAGATAAACCTCCAGAAGACACAAAACCAGAAATCATAAATGCTACACACAGCCCCAAAAAAGATACTGAAGGCCACCCCATCTGGTTGCTATCTCTAAATCCAAAAGAAAAGAAGGAAGTCAGCATTGAATACGCATACAAATAAAATCCACACCATTTTTTAATTTCGCCATAGCAACGCCAATTAGAGCCTTCCATCAAAAAATTTGGGAAATGTTTAGAAAGCTGGAAAAGTACGTCAAAACTAAGCAACCAATGACTGTAATATGGTCTTGTTTTCAGCCTTCGGGATCCCAGCTGAAAGAGAAGGAAACCCATGCATTGTGTTATGGAGTCGCTGGAAGGCAAACCATCTAAGTATAACCCTTTATGAGTAAAGCTTTGTCACCACTTAAGGAGAGTAAAAAACGAGCATATATTTGCACGGGAGAGTTTCTCCATTTTTATCTGCAAGAATATCTATGAAAAAGCACAAAAGATTTTAACGGTTGCTCGCCTTTTAGTATTTGAGGTATTGTTAAAATATTTAGATAAAAAGCTTCCACAGAAATTTGCTGATCATAACTATCGTTAAAAATCTAAATTTGAAGAGAAGATCATTAAAGGAGTGCTTTCTGCTTGCAAACAGTTTATATTTAATTTCACTCATATTTGTTTGGACTACAATTTAGGAGAGTTAGAGCAACTTTGCAGGGAAAATATAAGAAGTATAAAGATAAATTGGTTAAAGCTTTAAAGGTGGGTGATATTGAAGCGAATATTGATTTCTTAGTAGATGCCTTCTTGGAATCTATGGAAGAAGTATGCGAGCGCTGCATGAGCAATAGGATGATGTGTGCGCTTCGCCCTGCGTGCCCAAACCGTAAATTTTTAAATCTCTTAATTAAATTTGGGGTTGACACTAAAGATTTGCCAAGCTTCTGTTACGAGCAACAAATTAGTAATGTTAATACCTTTTTGGAGGGCAGCGCTAAAGCAAAAGTTATTGATACCACTCTGCCCATAAAGGAATTTATAAAGATTCTCTCGGGAGGGGGCGAAAGACTAGTGGAGCCGCTACGCGAAAAAGACATTAAAAAACTCTCAAGAGAACTGTTCATAGAACTTAAGAGAGCTACCCCAGACGTTCTTATATCTATAGGTGAGGATTACGTATTAGCTTTGGTGGACGAAGGAATCTACTACTTCGACCTCACAAACGAAGTAGTTATTATCAATCCCCGCGACACAATTATAAAGTCGAACGAAATGATACGTGACTTGATAAATATTTTTGGGGAAAAGCATAAATTAAATTTGGAGTTGAGGGAAGAGTTTGATGGCCTGTGGTATTTGAATGTAGCTATACCCGTGAAAAATTCTCAAAATGCGGAAACGGAAGAAATTAGGAGGATTTTGAAGGAACAGGAACAAAAATTTTTGCAGTATACTGATTATGTTTCCCATTATTTTTCAGACGACACTGTCAATTTTGTTCTTGAAATAAAGACCCCCACAGCCCAGAAGAAATCTGATTTATCATTTAAAAAGATAATCAGTATCTTTGCTCAAATTAACAATCTCATAAAACAAATCGGTCAGTCACCACAAGCCTGAAATACTTATTCTTACGTGTTTAATGTCTTCAGCATAAACTAACTTTTAAAAGCCTCATTCAAGTTCACAAAACACTTAACAAGGTGTTGAAGATGGCAGCATCATTAAACCAAAAGGTCATAGAGTATATAGGGATAAGTGAAGAGGAAGCCCAAATATATGGAACCATTCTACTTTACGGCACCCTTACACCCGGCGAAATAAGTGTATACACCAAATTTCCTATAAATAAGGTGGAAAGTTTACTTGAAAAACTGGAAAAACGTAAAATCATCAAAAAAATTCCCGGGGTAGTGGCGAGGTATTCTGCAGCTGTCCTCTTTAAGCCACTTGAGGAAACCCTTGAAAAGTTTAGAAAAGAAACTGAAAACTTCAGAAAAAGTATAAACCAAAAGTTCAATGAAACCCTCAAGGAATTTGAAAACGTGTTAAATGTTTGGAAGAGCGACGTAAAAACAATAATTGATACCGAAATTGCCAAAATTAGAAATGAAAATGTTGAAGCAGCCAAAAGCCTTGAGCAATTTTCTATTCAAACCGCTAAAACTTTAGAGAGAGAAACCGAAAATAGAATAAAAGAGATATCAGAAACAATTGGAAAACAGTCGGAAATCTTCAATGACCGTATTTCTCAATATGAAAGTAATCTAAGCTACATTCTGGACACACAAATTGGGAAAAGCGAAAAAGATAAAGAAATAACAGAAAAAGGCCTCATAGAGAAGCTCAACAGCAACTACAAACACTTTATAGGCAGTATCCAGTCCCTAAATAAAAGCATACAGAAACAGTTGTCAGAAAACTCTAAAGCACTTTTGGAAAGCCAGAAACAAATGAAGCGTAAAAATATCGAATTACTCGAAAAAGATTCAGTAAGATTTGTTGAGCTGGCAAGTGAAACAAAAAGCGAGGCATTTTCTGTTCTGGATAGGCATCAAAACAGTTTTTCCACAGACGTGAAGGAATTTCTGCCTTCTCTAAATATGAGTTTCCAAGAAATAATAAAAGTCAGGGAGGGAAATCTAGACCTATTCTATGACAGTGTTGAGAAGTCAATCTTGGAAAACGCCATAAACGATGCCAAAAGGCTCTCTAACTTCCATCTCTTAGCCAGCAAAGCCCTAAACAAATTGTATAAATCACAAGAAGTCAGTGTTCACTCGACATCTGGAAAATTGACCGAACTTGTAAACACGGGATACAACCGTGCACTCTCAGTCATTGAAAGAGTCAATGGATCCGTTAATGAACACCTAAACACGCACATAAAAGCACTCAGCAGAGAATACAGAGAATTTCAAACAGAATTACTAAAAATTTTAGATGCCGAAAATCAAAATTTGATAACCACTAGCGAAAACCTCCAAAAAAATTACGTCGACGCATTAGAACAGCAACTCAACATAAATACACAAACAGCTTTAACTTTAAAAGATAAAATAAGAGAAACACTCACAAAAACCACCCAAGAAATAGATACAACATTCACAACTATCCAAAAAAATATTCATGATACCCTATCATCAGAAATTGTAACACATAATAATTATCTGGGAGGTTTGAGGGGTGCTGTTTTTTCGTTGCTTGATGATTCTAGAGCCAGCTTGCTAAACGCTTCCCAGAATGTTTCAGAAAAAATTTTTCAGAGCATCGATTTGGAAGCGAAGGAATTTGAGAACA
>JAHQXB010000178.1 GCA_029856435.1 Candidatus Jordarchaeia archaeon | reverse complement strand
AAAAGTTTTTTGTCATTTGGCGTTCCTGACATAAATGGTTAATGAATTCTTCTTTCCCAAAATGGCCATTTTGCCCTCTTTTTCACGGAAAGCAATACAACTAATGAATAAAAACGTTTACAATTTCTTAGGCGTGAGCAGCAAAAAAAGACTATTTGAAGCGCTTCCTCGATGAACTTTCTATTTTTTCGTTACAAGCTGGATTCCAGTCCAGTTAAATTGTGGCTTCTTTTCCTCACCTTTATGGCTTCACATTTATGCTTTTCCAACACCTATTTTCTGCTTGTGTCTGGTTTTAGGGTAGTTCTGTTTAGTATGTTTTTTGAAGGGTGTAATTTGTGATTGGGGGGTGGGTTTTGGTTGGTTCATACTATGGGTGTTAGGTCTATTTTGAGGCCGTTCTCACTTCTTTCTAATGCAGGGTACATGGCGGGGAAAATGGGAAAGATACCGTGTATTAGAACTGTTCCTTCAACGTTTATAATGTTGAAGTGCTCATCAGAAATGTGGTTAATGTAATCGATGATTCTTTTCTGACCGTACTTCGCCAGACACAGAGCAGTGTTTCCAGTCTGTTTCGCTTCGATGGCGCCTCTGGGAATCAGGTAGGAGATGTCCCTGTGTCCTTTGTTCTGCCACCCATATACTGACTCCAAGGTGTCTGCGGAGATCACGACTAAAACTGATTTCTGTCCCTTCCTCCTTAACGCTTTAGTCTCCTCATACAATATTTGGTAGTCATCAGACAAATTGTTTCCCTCAAGAATCACTGTCCAGGTCTCCTTCTTTTCGGCATCCGTTTTACCTGCCAATTGGAAGTCTATGATTTTCACATAGTTTAGGAATTTCTCCTCTCCGATTACTGGCTCTACCATGCCTCTCATTACCTGGGCGGAAATTCCAGAGGGGGGAATTATCAAAACTCTTCCTCCACTTAGGGCGTAATTATAGATTGTTGGCAGGTAAAAGTAGTCGTAGGCTTCCCCAACTCCCTTGTTAACCTCTATCAGATTAACTGAACCGTAAGAGTATCCTCCTCCAGTAATTGTGTCTAGGTACTTAATTCCAGTAGAGATTTTTCCCTCCACGTTTTTAATCGGTTCAAATCTTTTTTCTTTTTCACTTTTAATTAGGTCATCTAGTGTGGAACGTTGAGGGGGCAGAACCTTGTATCGACCGCCCTCCAGTGTGAACAGGTACCGGGGGTGGTTAACATTTACCCCTCTTAGCTTCTGAATCTCGGTTGCCCTTACGAACACATTTTTTTCTATTTTGGCCTGTTTAACTATTCCATCCACCAAATAGTCTACTGGTGTAACATAATCCGCCTCAGAAACTAGTATGAGGTTGGTTCCAGTTATTCGTGAAATTTCAATCATGGAACTCTCAAGTGAGTAGTCCTCTCTTGAGACTTGTAAACTCTCTTTTAAGGCTTCAAGGCTATCAACTATCACAGAAGTGGGCTTCAGTTTCTGGCTGCAAAGTTCGTACATGGCTTGGATGAAGGTGGGCTTCTCCACATACTTGAAGGCTACCGCCACATCCTCCGGAGGATGGTAGCTTGAGCTGGTGGCATCCAGCACATTTTTGGGCGGTATCAGTTTCCTAACCCAAGGATAGGTTTCATATAACTCTTCTGGCGTTACCCTTGTTGAGATATAGAGAGCTGTGCCGCCTCGATTTAGGAACTCACATATACCAAGAGCAAGTAAAGTTTTGCCAGTGCCAGGAGCGCCCTTCACCAGGAGCTTGTAACATTTAAGCAACTTAGAAACTTCAACCAATTCATAGGGAAGATTTGTGGTGCTCAAGCCTTATATTTCCCCCAGCCGGGTTAAAAGATTCTAATCCTAGCAATGTTTAATTCATTTATTTTCTACTTTTCCTGATTTTTAGCTCCTCCATGTTTTAGAAGGAGAATGATTTTTTCTATATTTTCCCCTTTCAAGGAATAAACGTCCTATTTATATATAAATTTAGAGAATATTTATAGGTTTTGCGGATTTAATATTTTTTGGTTTAAATGGGGGATGAGTTTTTTGAATACGGTTCTTTTGTGTGGAAAACATTTGCTATGGATTGCTTGAGGTGCTTTAGGTTTTTGTTCTGAGGGGAGTTTTCATTGGGGTTTGTTTTCCGTATTTTTCTTTTGGTCATTAGGTTTAGGTTTTTGGCTGTTTTGTGGGTGTGCGTTGTGAATCTTTTTGGGGGTCTGGTTGGTTTAGTGGTCTTATGGTTAAAGGAGTTTTTGTTTATTCTATGCTTACTAGGGACAAGGTGTCTGTGCGGTTTGGCTCGGTGACTAGGGCGTATATTTTTGTTTGGGGGAATACTCCGTATATTATTGGGGTTCCCATGTTGTCCATTTTGAAGTGGGTGGAGGCTATGTTAATCAGGGTTTCCGTAGATCTGATTCCCTGCTTTGCGAGAGCGATGCCTATTCCGTTGATGTTGGTTGCTTCGGAAACCATTCTCCCTATAATTTTTTCAAAATTTTCTGGGCCGTAGACCCGCTCCATAGTGTCTACTCCTAGAAACCAAAAGAAGGTTTCGGCTCCCAGTCTATCAACAGTTCTGGTAATGGTTTCTCTAAAAGTTTCATGAAATTTTTTTATGTCTTCTGCATCAACAACAATTTCGCTCCACCTAGGATTTTTAGAGAGTTCCCCAAACTGGAAATAATGAATTTTTTTCCGGGAATTGGAAATGTCCCTATCAGTGTTTTGTGGTGTTATCAGTGATGAAGCGTAATTTTCTGTTAATCGGGGGGAAGCGATGTGGGTGGGGATGATGAATGCGGGAAGGCTGTTTTGAACAAAATTTTCAACGATTGTTGCTATGAGGTAAATATACTCTGCTCCAATATTCTTGGTGGCTTCGATTAGGTTGAATGTGCCTTTTCTTAGCCCTCCCTTGAGGACATCGTCGAGTGCCTCTATGCCGGTTGGGATAATGTCTTTTCCCTTCAGTGTACCTTTTTTCTGGACACTTATGGTGATTTTTGGGAAAAGTCTTGGCCTGAAATATTTGAATCTACTTTCTTTAAGTGTGAATAAGTAAAATGGTTGGTCTATTGGTTGCCCACGTATCTTTTCCAGATACATTTTCCTCACTAGTCTACCTTCCACTATTTCTTTTTTCAGTCTTATTACTCCATCGGTTAGGTAGTCCAGTTTGCTATCCTCTTGGGTTTCACTTATAAAAAGCATATTTGAGCCGGTTTTCTCTCCCAGTTCTATGAGAATGCTTTCCAGAGTGCTGTTTTCTCCAGGAATGTTTAGATTGGATTTAAGGGCGTCCAAGCTGTCAATAATTACTGTTACTGGTCGTTTCTCTGCACTGTGAATTTTTGCGTTTATTGACCTGAGGAATTCCGGCTGATCCGTATACTCGAAAAGTACGCTCTTTGGAACATCCGGGGCAATGTAGGTTCTCTTTGCGTCTAAGATGTTTTGCTCACTCAGACATTCCTTTATCCAGGGAAACTGGACAAGTAGCCGCGACGGCGATACACGGGTTGAGAAGTAAATGGCGGTACCAACCTGGGACATGCTTCTGATAATTTCAAGCGCCAGTGTAGTTTTACCCGTACCCGCCAAACCCTTGATGTGTAGAGAGTATCCTCCTCCTTCCAGATTTCTAATCAGCTCATCCGGAACACTTTTTTCAACGCTTAACAAGAAACTTCCACCAAAGCAATTCATAAACCAAATTTGGAAACTACCAGTTTAGAAAGTTATAAATATTTTTCAGGAAGCACCGCATAAAAACATTTTGTTTTAGGGCTTAAGTCACATAGGCGTGCGTATTAGTCTAGTGGTGATAGAGCTTGCTGTTATTGCGGGTTCTATCAATTCAACAGCTACCTCACATACATTTTCCCAAAAAGTGATCTGTTTTTTTCAGAGTATCCTATTTAACAGAGAATATCTTGATAAACTCGTTTTCTTGAACCTTTTCCCCAGTTTTATCCTTTAATGGTTAGAGGGACGCGGTGTGGATTCGTTCGATTTTGCCTTCGAGGGGAACTTTTGTAGGGCTTCTTTTCCAATTATAGAGCCTCGAAGTGAGGGGTAGAATCGGGCTAATCTAAATCACCTAGAGGGGTTGTAAAAAGGTTTAAAAAGAGTTTTTAGATTATTTGAAGGTTTGTGTTGTGTATTTGTTTTTCCACTAACTTTTTAGTTTAGATAATTTATTTTTTTGAAATTGCGTAGTTAACTTTTAGAAAATGGTTAAAATGTGGCGGTTGTTTTTTGGGTTTAACATAAATTATTGTCTGTTGCTTTTGCATCTTACAAATTTGGATAGTATATAAGGTGAATAAGTTTAGGGGTAAAATTTGGAACTAAATGTTTAGAGTTTACTGACTTCATCAGGCTGTGCCAAAAATTTTTCTTGGAGTGTTGAGGAACTATGGTTGTGCAGAATGGTGATTCATTGGGGGATAATGGTTCTGGTAAGGGTAGAGTCTCATCTATTTTGGAGAGAGTTATGAATACTTTGCAGAGCTTGAAATCTAATTTGACAGAGCTTCTTATGAGTTGCAGTCTTGCGCGTGAAAATTTGGGAAGTACGATTTCCCATTTAGATGAGTGCTATAATTGTCTGAACCAGTTAAAACAGGTGGCTAAAAGCTCAGAGCTTTATTACTGTATGCGAAATATTTTTGATGGGCTCCCCTATGCATATGTTTCGATTGAGGCTTACCAGAACGGTTTCCTCTCCTTGCCAGTGTTGAAGTCGGCCTTAAAGAAATCAGGAATCCTAAATGAAATCGAAAAAATTGTTTCAATGATAGAAGCACGCGAAATATGATTGTTGTGAAAAACTCGAAATCGAAGGGTGATTGTACAAAAAAGTTGAGTAAAAAAATCAAAAGGGGGTCATTAAAGGAGTTTGAGGAATATGGATTTTAAAATCTCAATTCCAAGAGTGGTGGAATCATTTCTTGAGAAGCCCTCCGTCTCTGTTCTAATTAAGGGGAAGCCGGGAACTGGGAAAACAATTCTAGCCCTATCCCTTCTTGCAATGATTAGAAAACAAAATAGCTTTTATTTGACTACTAGGGTTAATGCTCAATCTTTAAAGCTGGCTTATCCGCTGGTTATGGAAAAAATACAATCAAACCAAATAATAGATGCCTCAAGAAAAATTTTTACTCTGCAGGCTGGTGAGACGCCTCCCCAATTTATTGGATACTCTGATAAGCCCACCTTCATTAAACAACTATACCAAAAAATGTTGGAAGAGGAGGATTCCCTCATTATACTGGACTCCCTCGAAGGAATTCAGAGTTTACTGGGCGAAAACATTTATTACGAACTTTTTGAGCTTCAGAGGGAAACTGGCTCTCGTCTCGTTTTTGTTAGCGAATACGAGGAAAGGAAAGAATTAGACTATATGGTTGACGGACTCATACTGCTAAGAAGGGTGGGTTCAGATGACAATTTCCTGAGGGAGCTGCAAATAATAAAGCTGAGGGGCACCTGCCTCAAATTAAACACTTATCCCTTTACCCTCTTTGGTGGGGTCTTTAGACACTTTGAACCGTTCCAACTGCCGACAATAAGTGAGAAAAAGGCGTTCCAACCACTGCCAGACACAGAATCACATTTCTCAACTGGAAGCAAAGATCTGGATGAGGTTTTGGGGGGAGGATATAGAAAGGGTTCAACGGTGCTTTTGGAGGTTGGAAAAAATATTAGTCGAGAAGCATATTTCCAAATTGTAGTACCCACGGCCCTTAATTTCCTATCAAGGGGAAAATGGGTAATGGTGGTACCCTCCCTCGGTACAAGCAGGGAGAATGTTCTTTCTGCCCTATCCAACTTTATACAAGAAGAGGGATTAAATAGAATTACCATAGTGGAGAAGAAATGGGGGCTTGAAAAACTCTACAAGAGTACACAAAACCTTTTAGAAGAATTCTACTATCAATTCGAAGAAATATTCAGAAAAATTGAACCTGAAAGCCATTTTGCCTCATTTGGCCTGGACTCCCTCCTTGTGGAATTCGAAGGAAACCTCGCTGAAGTCTTAGAGGCAATTTTATATGGAGTCCAAAAGAAAAGGCTGCTCGCGCTATTCATAATCAAGTACGGAGCGAATGGAATAGATAAAGTAGCAAACATGGTTGACTACCACTTAAAAATTGAGGAGAGAGGCGGAGTCATCATTTTTAACTCATTAAAACCCAAATCCACTCCCCACATTGTAGAGGTGGATTATGCCCAAGGATACCCCCAACTTGAACTAACACCCATCGTTTAAAAAAAGGATAACTGTTGAGAGAAGTTAACCATAAATAGTGCCATCGGCTCATGCCGAAACTGCTAAGATAGCTTAAGGCGCGATTCCAATTTAAAACAAGAAATGGTAAATTTTAGATTCAGATCACACAAGGAGGGAGATGAAAATTTAGTGCAACTCCTTACTTTTTTGGTGTGCAGAGTGTTTTTGGGTGTTTAGCTTCACAGTATTGTGGGATAAATTTTATCTAATCACAATTTGGGACAAGTTAATTTATGGTATAAATAAGGAAAAAATATATACAGTAGGCAACTATTCTTTTATACAGAATAGAAAATTATGAAAAACGACCAAGATTTGAAGCGGTGAGGGATAAGTAAATGAGCCCTGTCGAAACTGTGCCTTCTGGCATTCCTGGCTTGGATGAAATGTTGAATGGCGGTTTGCCTAAAGGAAGAGCGATTCTAGTCTCAGGTGGTCCCGGAACTGGGAAAAGCATTCTATCCGCACAATTCATATATAACGGGGCAAAACTATACGGAATTCCGGGCATCATAGTAAGTTTGGAGGAGCCGTCACACACAATAAAGGAGAATCTAAGCAGCTTCGGGTGGGACCTGGATAAACTTATTGATGAAAACCTCTTGGCGATAATTGATGCGGCTCCCATACAGAAAAGCACGGATTCGGGTGAAAGGATTTATGAACTTTCCACGGAGAGACATCCCATTCTGGGCGAAAGGTCTTTCAACATCGATAACTTGGTTTCAGTCATCCATGAGAAAAGGAGGGAGCTGAAGGCCACAAGAATAGTGGTAGATTCCATAACAAACCTCACTCTTCAACACAAAGACCTTTTCCAACTCAGACAGGATGTTCTAACTCTTGTGCGTTCACTTAAAACAACCGGAGTAACATCACTCCTCACAGCTGAGAGCCTAAATGTGCATGAGATGGGACGCTACGGCCTAGAGCCCTTCATAGCGGAAGGAGTAATCCTCCTCTACATGCTCAGACAAGGCAACACAAAAATAAGAGCACTAGAAATAATGAAAATGCGAGGAGTAAACCACAGCATGGACGCAGCCTTCTTCAAAATAACAGAAAAAGGCATAGTACTATATCCAGAGGAGCGAGTTTTCAAAGAGGACATGCGCGGAATTATCTGGTAGAAAACGGCAAACAATGCCAAACTGTTCTCGCCTTCCTTAAAACAGAGCAAACATATACATACCGAAGCACTTTAGACAAACAGTCAAACGCTCACACGTTTCAGAAAAATAGAAAAAAGTTTTTCATAGGAAAACCGTATACCGCGTATGCGTTTTGGGCAAATATGAAAAATCTTTTCTCGTCCTCCCGCCTCTCAATTGTTCTGTGGGAGCAGGGTGGAAGACCGCTTGTATTTTGGAGCTCTGACCCCACACAATGGTAAAATATGAAAACAAATTTTTTATGGTAATAGATGAAAATGTATTTTCACACTAGTAAAAAAACAGGAATCATAGGCATTTTGCGCTCAAATTAGTTTCCTGAAGCCTGTTTTCAGCACAAAAAATATACTTGGAAGACTCAATATAAATGGACTAGAAGTTTCGAGTTTTTCTCCCCATTCCCTTGTGCTGAAAGGGAAAGAAAAAGATGGACT
>JAHQXB010000112.1 GCA_029856435.1 Candidatus Jordarchaeia archaeon | reverse complement strand
CCGACCACGTTCTTCCGCTCGATCGTGAGGCCCCTCCTGCACTCCTCACGGCGTTGGCGACAACACCCGCAGGAGAAGTGGTCAGTGAAGAAGCGGAGACGTGGATTCGTGAAGGTGGGGAGCAGGTTCACCCTGACCGGGTTGGAGTGGAAGGCGGCTGATGAACTCGCGAGGCCGCCGCATGATACTGTGAAGCCCCAACTCCTATGTAATTCTATGAATTTCTACATAGAGTAGAACCCCAACCACTTTCTTATAGAACTTACTTCGTCTCCAAACATGTCCCAAATCCCGAAAAATGCAAATTTTTGTAAAGAAATAGTTATTACTCTATATAAGTGTCTTTACTTTTCGAAATCTTTATTATAAGACAAAAGACTGTTCTAATGGAGGCATCCAGATGAGTTCAGGAAACGTAACCTGCCCTAAGTGCGGATTCACATTTAACCTCTCATACTCAAGAACATTCGCCTGCGGATCATGCCCAAGCGCAGCTTTGGGAGACTGTGGCTACATAAAATGCCCCAAATGCAAATACGAATTCGAGTCACCAAGAGCCCAACAAATCCGAGGATGGAGATTCTAGCAATCACAGAAATCGACACACAGTCAACAACCAAAATATAAATACTCTGGCGCTCTTTTTAATCTAAATTTATTTGGTTCCCTTCACCAAGCACCAAATCGCAAGGAAGGCTTTATTTTTAGAGCTGCCCTTTAAGGCAGTGGTGATTTATTCTTCGCCTTGTAAATAGTCTTAAATATAAACATAATAACTTTTAATAATATATTTTAAGATTTAGAAAATACCCCCAAACTACACAGAAGTTTAGGAGAAGATGGATTATGGGTGGATACCTCGGAAAAATTCTGAGAGTAGATCTTTCTACGGGAAAAATAAAAACTGAAGATTTTAAAGAAGACATGCAAAAAAAGTACTTAGGCGGATCAGGACTAGCGGCAAAAATACTTTACGACGAGCTTAAGCCAAGAATCGACCCCTTGGGGCCTGAAAATAAACTAGTTTTTGCAACAGGTCCTTTAACGGGAACGAGAATTCCATCCTCGGGCAGACACCTTGTTGCTGCTAAATCACCCTTAACCGGAATCTGGGGCGAAGCCACATCAGGAGGCTTTTGGGGAGCGGAACTAAAATTTGCAGGCTTCGACGCAGTTATAATTGAGGGAAAATCTCAAGATCCAGTATACCTCTGGATTAAAGATGGGGAGGCGGAACTAAAAGACGCCGGCAAAATGTGGGGTAAGGATGTTTACCAAACGGAGGAAATGATACAAAAGAGCCTAGGAGACGAAAAAATAGTCGTTTCCTCAATAGGTCCCGCGGGGGAGAAACTGGTCAAAATAGCATGCATCATCAACGATAAAGACAGAGCAGCTGGTAGATGCGGATTAGGAGCAGTTATGGGTTCCAAAAAGTTGAAGGCCATAGCTGTACGTGGAACACAACCAATCCCAATAGAAGATCCAGAAGCTCTAAATGAAGGTGCAAAAAAGTTCCGTGAAGCCCTAAAAGCAAACTTTTTAGTGGAGGGAGTAAGCAAACAAGGCACCAACAGCTCACTTGCAACCCTCAGTATGATGGGCACCCTCCCAACACAATACTACAGAGAGGGAGTCTTTGATCAGGCAGACAAAATTGATGGAAACGCCCTGATGGAAATAACCACCAAAAAATTCGCCTGCTACGGATGCCCGATAGCCTGCGGCAGAGGACACGTAGAAGTAAAATCTGGACCCTTCGCAGGAACATCTGGGGCAGGACCGGAATATGAAACCGTCGCCGCATTCGGCTCACTATGCATGAATAGCGACTTAGGAACAATAGTCAAGGCCGGCATACTCTGCAACCAACTAGGAATGGACACCATCTCGGCGGGAAACATAATAGCCTTCTCCATGGAGTGCTACGAGAAAGGAATACTGACAAAAAAGGACACTGATGGACTAGATTTAACTTGGGGAAACACTGAAGCAATAATCAAACTAGTAGAGAAGATGGGCAAAAAGGAGGGAATAGGAGCAGTACTATCAGAAGGCGTGAGAAACGCCTCAAAGAAAATTGGAAAAGGATCAGAGCAGTTTGCAATGCATGTCAAAGGCCTAGAATGCCCAATGCATGAGCCTAAAGGCTACAAGGGCTTAGGTTTAGGCTACGCAACCTCAAATAGAGGAGCATGCCACCTCAGACCAGCATCCCAACTAGTTGAAATAATGGCTACACCGAGACCCGAGCTAGGCTTTAACAAAGTAGCTGGAGCATACGAAGTAGAAGGCAAAGGGTACGTGATAAAAGGGTTACAAGACTTCAAAACCACTATCGATTCACTGGTACTATGCAGCTTCGTTTACGACCTGTACGCTTACCTCCCAGATGAACTGGCAAAGTTGTGTACCGCCGCAACCGGATACAAGTTCGAAGTAATAGACCTAGTAAGGATAGGCGAACGAATTTTCAACCTAAAGAGGCTATTCAACGTGAGAGAGGGCATATCAAGAAAGGACGACACTCTTCCCAAAAGATTTCTCCAAGAAAAACCCACAAAAGGCCCTACAGCAGGCCAAACTGTTGACCTCGAACCAATGCTCAACGAATACTACCAAGCCAGAGGCTGGGACAACAATGGAATCCCAACCCAAAGGAAAATTTCAGAACTCGGACTCTAAAAAAAGCAAACCAGTTTCAAACTTTTTAACCCATTTTTTTGTGTACTTAATTTTTATTTTATAAGCGGGAATGCAGTCCGATACATACCCACCACCAATACAATGAAGCAAAAAGAAGAAGTTTTTCGTATCTTAAAGGATTATATTAAATTGCACCCCAGTTAATGGAAAAATTGTAAAAATAAAGAAAAATGGTAGAGGAATTTCACTCAAACTCGTGTTTTATGTCGCTTGAAAGGTATACAACTATCACTATATCAAATATTAAAGAAAGGGTACCGAAAGGTAATTTAAATAAGCCACCCGTTAATTCTAAGTACTACATTTATCAAAGCTAGGTAGTATCCCCACTTCTTCATGCAGAGTGAGCCCACACCGGTAATGAGGCAGCCCCCCGAATAAACCGAGACAATCGACAACCGAAACTATGAACCATTAACAATAGAGTGATTGCAGTGCCTGAAAAACAATAGAGAAATGGTCCAAACAGCATTGATGGATACATGGAAAGCCTGAAGGCAGGGGGTAAGCTTAGGTACATTAAGTTAGAATAGGACGCAAAGATTCCATTCCAATCTCTACTCCTGTAGCAAATCCCACCACAGCTAAGACCATAAGGATTACGGCCAACGCAATTATCCCCCTTGGTCCATGAACATCCGCTTATTTTTTCCTCCCATTACTTTCTAAACTATAAAATTTTAAATAAATATTAAGATCAGTAGGTAATGCTTTTTGAGACCGGTGACTTTTTTATCAGATAACAAATTTAGCATCATTCAAGCTTACCATAAAAAAACTTTAGGTTCTCATTCTTTGTTGTCTGAAGCGCTTTAGCGTATAAGTGTTTGGCTCCTAGAAGTCAATCTGGTGTATATGCTTCCTTTCCCCGAAATGAGGGCTATTTTGGCTTCTTTTCCAGGGTGGGAAACATTAGCCTATATGTTTAGGGGGCGCTTCCTTCTGTGGGGTGTGTTTTTGTAGCGGTCTTTTGGGGGAAAAAGGGGTATTCCCTTTTTTTAACACCATTATTTATAAAATTGAGGCTGGTGAGGTTGCCGGGGCAGGGTGAAAAGGATGGGGTGCCACATGAAAACAGTACTCGGGAGTGTTTATTAAACATATGACATTAACAGGTCTAAATAAGCTTTCCTTCGGGGTTTAAAGCCCAATATCCACTATTCAATCACAACAGCTAAATACATACAAATATTTATTCGACGTGATACCTGAACAAGTCCACGTCCCCTGGCTCCTTCGGCACTTCTCTTACAAACACCTCTATGAATTCGCGTGTTGCGCGTTCTATGTCCTTGCTTTGCGTTATGTATCTTCCAACGATTAGAATGTCGGCTCCAGCTTTGAGGGCTTCTGGTGCTGTTTCGGGCGTTATGCCACCAGCCACCGCAAAAAGCATTTTGTTGTCTTTCACAACCTTCTCCTTAATTTCTTTGATGAGGTGCCATCGGGGCTTCTCGCCGGTGGCCTCCACATCGATGGCTCTGTGGAGTATGATGACGTCCGGCAAAGTTTTAAGCTCCTCAAGCTTCTCCACTGGGTTAGGTACTTCCATCATGTCAACTATGGAGTAAATGCCCAGTCGACGCGCTTCATAAATGAAACGGTCTATAGACTCTTTACTGGCAAGACCAGATACAACTACTGCATCCGCAGTTTCTTCGTAAGCTATATCAACTTCAACCTGTGCAGTGTCCAATGTTTTAAGGTCGGCTATAATGAATATGTCTGGTGCAACCTCCCTCAGTTTACTCACAGCACTCACACCGTACCTCTTAATCAGGGGCGTACCTGCCTCCAGTATTATCCTGTCGCTTCTGGGAAGCTCTTTAATCACCCTTATGGCCTGCTCCATGGAAGGATTATCCAAAGCAATTTGCAAGTATGGCGGACGCCAGAGGCGGGGCACCTTCAGTCCGGCAATGGGGTGAACGGCTCTATCTTTGTCGTAGAGGATTTTTTCTAGTGGTGGGTAGTTTGACATGGCTCTGCTGAGGGCTAGTTTTGTGGCTGAGTAATTGTAGTGGTATATTTTTCGGTAGTCTTTAGCTTCGGGGTGGATGAATACGCTGGCTATTATTACCCAAGAGTCTAATTTGTCTTTGGGGATCATTCCTTCTTCGACTGCGTCTGCTATGGCTTTTGCGACTGCGGCTTGGGCTGGTCCGAAGATTTTGTTTGCCTCCTCCATGTTTTTGATTGTGACTTTTGGCACGACTAGTACGTGTGGTTTGGGTGGGAGGTTGGGTCTTATAACTCCCAGTAGGGGGGTGTGTCCTGCGGATAAGTTTGTCAATCCTTGGGCAAAGGCTGTGCCTACCGGGCCTTCTTTTTCGCCTACTAGTAGGTCGACGTGTGCTACCTCCTGTCCCTTGCCGACTAATGCTTCTCCGATTAGGTATGTCATGGTTTTTACACCTCTTTGTCAGCATGAGGACATTTGTAAAATTGCTTAATTAAGCTTTTTCCGCATGTTTCCTTTTTAGTGTTTTATTGGTTTTTGGGTGGTTATTTTAGGGCTTCTTGCATGGTGTTGAGGATGTCTAGGTCGCTGAGTATGACTTGCTGTAGTAGGGCTAGGAATTCGTGTAGGTTCCCCCAGACTTCGATTTCTCCTGATTTTAGCATGTTTTTTATGTTTAGGGGGGTGTTTATGAGGTTTTGGAAGGCTTGGGGGCTGGTTACTAGGGTTGCGTCGGGGCTGGGGTATTCTCCGTCTTGTATTCTTGTTTCTTCTTCTGAGAATATTATGTGAAATTTTTCTTCCCCTAGGTGGAAGGAGATTATTTTTCCGTCGTATGTTGATATCCATTTTTTTATTGCTTTTTTTGCGTTGGGGCTTTTGTTGATGGCTTGAACCATTGCTTGGATGCTTTCTTTTATTTTTGTCAATGCGGTTCCTCCTAGATGCTTTCTGTCCATTTTTTGATTGCGTCCATTGCTGCTTTTTCAACGTTTGAGGGTGTTATGCTACCGTACTTCTTTTTTACTGCCTGGAAAAATTTTTGTGAGAGTTCTTGGTTTAGGGTTAGTATTATTCTCGGTAGTCTGTCTTCTACAAGGGTGTCTGCAAGTGTTTTTAAATTTCTAAAATAGGGTGTGAGGTCTTCTTTTGTAGCTTTGGGTTTTGCTAACCATTCTGCCAATTTTAAACCTCCCTAGTTTTTTGCATTTCTTCTTTTCTAATTTTTACTATTGCGAAGTGGAGTTTGGAAGGCCAATCAATTACGAGGCGAATTCCTTCCCGCCAGTCTCCAGTGAAGAGGCGCCCCCCAAAATCGACAAATGTGTCCAGTATTACTTCGCAAAGTTTTTCTAGGTCAATATTGGATTCCTTTGAGAAGTCCTGTAAATACTTGAGAGTTTTGTCGCTCAAGTTTATATTTATGGAGGTCATTTTAATCATCCCTTTTTTCTGAATGCTAATCTTTTGTAGGGGTTGCCCCAGTATTCCTCGTAGACTATGCCTTCCAGAGGGTAGCGGGCTGGTGTTGCTGTTCTTGGGAATAGGGGTACGCCGACAGCTAGGGTGGTTAGTGGGAAAACTCCTCGGGGTAATCCCAGTTTGTCAGCTAATTTTTCACGCCTTCGATGGTCACCGCAGGGTAAAGCGTCGTAACCCATTCCAAGGTTAAGGGCCCTTGTGGCAAGCCACATGTTTTGGATGGCCATGCTTGTGGACACAACCATTACTTCGGTGGAGGAGGGGTACGCAGGAGTTATATCAAAAGCGGTGGTGTTGGCGCAGGGAACTATTACTGTGTCTGCGTCTTCCGGATACCTGAAAAGTGTACCGTCATATGCTCTCTCAATTACTGCCGCTCTCGATTTTTCTGGAATGTACCAGAGTCTATCTTCAACTATTTCGTAGGGAAAGTTTCCAAAAACCGTTGCTCCATGCTCCTGGGCCATGTCTGCGATATATTCCTTCATTTCTTGGTCTCTTACCAAAACCATTCTCCAGTACTGCATATTTTCCGGGCTAGGAGCCCACCTGGCGGCATCTAATATTTTTTCTATTTTCCAGGGTTCCACGGGAGCCCCTTTTTTGAACTCTCGAATACTTCTTCTGGTGTAGAGCACTTCCCAAAAATCAGGCAATTAATCACCTCTAAAAAATGTGGCTGTTAAGAGCCTTTTTTTAACAAGTGGATTTAACATGGCTCATAAATCTTGTGGGTTGAATTTTTCAGGCTTTTTTTGAGTATTTTTTCGGCGATTTTTAGATCTCTCCTGCTATTTATGTTAATGGCAAATTCTTTGCGGTTTACTTTAAAGTAGCCCTCATCAAGGGTTGCACCAGTGACTAGTTTTTCTCCTTTAACAACGTTTACCCCCGTGGGCACCATATCCAATTCATCTATTTTCATTATGGTTGTGGGTTCTAGACCCAAACTTTGCACCATTTCTAGAGGAACTACGGTTACAAGTGAGGATTTGCCAACCCTGAAGAACTCTTCTACCACTAGGTCTAGTAGTTTTCCCCTGAGAAATGGGATGTCTGCGGGACAAACAAGCACATCAGACATTCCGGAAAGGTTAATGGCGTATCGCAGGTCTTCTATGTAGCCTGCTCCGGGAGTTTGAACTATTTGAAAATGGTATTTCTTAACCCTTTTTAGATAATCTGTGGTGTTTTTTGTGTGTGAACTTACAGTTACGTGAATGCTCTTGATGAGTTTCGATTCGCTCATTGCCTTCAACACATAGTCTATCAGGGGACGCCCATTTAGGCGTATTATTGGTTTTTCTCCAAGTTCTTTAATTCTTAAGCTTCTTCCCCCAGCCATAATGAGACCATCAATCTTATGCATATAGTGAAATCACCGCCACGATTAATGTTAGTAAAATGAGTCTGGAAATCTCGTGCGAAGCACCCAGCACATCACCAGTGACACAACCAAAGATCCTGTTGGAGAGAACAGCAAAGGAGGCCCCGGAAATAACGGATAGTACGGGTGAGAATAGGAGGAAAAGTTTTACTTCACAAGCCATACTGATGTAGAGAAAATAATTGTAGATGAACATTATGAGAATTAGGAATGCTAGTGACAGTAGGGTGGATGCCAAAAGTCTTTTCTTGTTCATTCCCTCCACGAATTGTTTGCCTATTCCGGATTCGTGGGATTTACCGAGAGTGGCGCATGCCAGTAGGGAATTTTTGCACAAAACCTCTATCGCAAAGACGAGTAGGAATAGTTGAATGTATGGTAATACGCTGTAGAGTGACACCGTTGCTATTGTTGTTAGGAGTGCAAGGATTAGTCCTCCAGCTCCCACTCGGACATCCTTCATAGCGCTTAGCCTCTTCTTCTTGTCTCCAAATGCTGCGATTCCATCTCCAAAATCTGTGAGCCCGTCCACATGGAAAAAGCCGTTCAGTAAATGCACGGTTAGAAGCATAATCGCAGCTGAGGCGAAAGTGGGAAGTATAAGCGCCAATCCAACGTAGACTATTCCAGCCAAAATTCCATAAAAGGCGCCTATAATGATGGTTAGGGGCAAATACTTTACTGTCTCCTCAGAGAATTGGCTCTTTCTCACAGGAATCACAGTAAACATGGCTACTAGTGTTTTTAAGCCTTCTATAGCTCCCATTTCCGCATACTCCATTTTAGAGTTTTGAGTATATATTGGACATGATTCCTCCCACCAGCGAAGCTACAACGTCGTCTAGAAAAGGCCCCAAGGTGGCAATTATGCCTGGCTTCTTTCTGTCGTATCGGACATAGTTTAAAAGGCCCTTTGTTCCAGCAATGTACTCAGCAATAGCCATCCCCAGTATTTCATCCGCCAGAATATGAACTGGATCCTTCTTGAAGTCGTCTACACTAAGCCCATAGATTCCCCCGCTTGAACCAAGGTCTTCAAGAAACATAGCTGAGCAAACTAGGGAGTTAATGTTCACATCGCCTGTTAACCTGTTAATCTCCTCCACAAAAAATTTCCCTATTTCTTCGGCGCTGTGTTCAGGGTTTGGAATGTGGAGTTCCATAGCTGCCTCCAACAAATTTTCCATTGTTATTCCACGCTCGCAGAGTTTGTCCATAAAACTTCTGCTTTTCGCTTCTCCGGCTTTTGTTAACGATTCTATAACCGCTTGTTTAACTGCCCGGGATAAAAGAATTCCCACATCTGTAGCTGTTCCAGCATATCTCAGCTTTCTCCCATTGGAGGGACAGGCAATAACTATGCTGTCGGTAGTTGTTCCGCTTGCCGCAAAACCAAGGCTTCTCAGAGCCACACTCTTCGCCTCCGTCGCGGTGATGACTGCGTTTACCAAGGCTCCGTCGGTCAATGCTTTATTAACTAGAGCAATTATGTTAATAGTTCCAGAGTGCTTCCTCTCACCCTTTTTTTTGAAGGGATCCTCTCCCGCTATTAGGGCGTTTGAAACACCCGCGGTGGCAACCACGGTGATGTGTAAATCATCTAGCGCTTGTTGCGTGACTGTTAATACCTTTTTCAATTCTGCGGCGGTCATTAGCCCCACAGTGTTTTTTCCAAGTTTTAAATGGTCAATTAGCTCTTGGAGTTCGTCCTCTGGCCGCTCCGAATCATAGTCCTTGGGAACTTGAAGAATGAGGATCTTATCCACACTTATGATGCCGAATCCCAACGGGGCGGAACTCACAGCTCTATAAATTTTAGGTAGACTCACAAGTGCACAGCAGCCCTTGCTTGACTCAATTAATTCCACACTTATATCAGGCAAAATAAACCCCAACCTAAAGCATTTATTAAGAGTTTTATGAGAAAATTTTCAATCAGCACCTGTACAAAAATTCCCAAAAATATAGCTACGGGCGATAGGGATAGTGTAAAGAGCAAGCAGGAGACTTTCATTATCTTAATGGCTTCTTCTGTTTCTCTAAATCTGGGAAACGGGTATTCCTCCCCCAATATGTGGTAACCTATCTTTTCAAGGCGAACATGTAGGGCGCCAGCCATGGCCGCCATTGGCCACCCTCCATTGGGACTCTTAGTTTTTCTGTGATCCCTCAAAGCTACCTTTAAGCAATTCCTCCAATCTGCTCCCAGTAACTTGGAAGCTAGCGCTATGAAGGGAACGGAGGCTCTTGCAGAAAGCCAGTTTGCAAAATCATCGAGACGCGCTGAAAACCAACCAACATTCTTATGTTTCTCAGTCTTATAGCCTACCATTGAGTCCAGAGTATTTACTGAGCGGAAAAAAATTGCGCCCGGAACACCCAAAAAGGAGAAAAATAGAAACGGAGAAAAAAAGCCGTCTACAATACTTTCAGAGATGCTTTCCACAGTAGCGGATAAGATGTGTGGTTCATCTAGGTTGGTTACATCCCGGCCCACTATGCGGGACACCCGCTCCCGAGCACTAGGAAGGTTGCCATTCAAGAGTTCATGAATTATGGGAGTTGCATGCCTCTCCATATCTTTTATGGCAAAGGTTGACTTAAAAAGGAGGGAGGCAACAAGCACCCAGGCAATTTTGCCTAACATGAATCTGACTAGGGTTAACGCTAGAATGGTAGAAAGCAGAAAAAGGGAAGTGGTGAAAATGGCGAGGAAAATGCCCAAAACTTTTTCTTGGGTATGGTTTCCCCGAGGTATTCTCCTATCAATTAGTGAGATGAGACGCCCCATCCATATTGTGGGATGAATTTTTCTGGGCGGCTCTCCAAGTACAAGGTCAACAGTCAAGGCAATCACAATAATTCCAAGAGGGTAAACAAGATTCGCTAGTTCCATCTAGAAGCCCCAGAGATCCTCTGAGAATTGGATTAACACTTACTTATTGACTTTTCTGGCGCTTCAAATTTTTTTCTGCCACTGGACAGTATCTCTTCAGAGACCGCTTTTAGCTTTTCTAGGAGACCGGCATTCTGTTCACTTTTCTTTATGGCTATTCTAATATAATTCGAGAAAGCCTCGCCAAAAGAGCTGCAGTCTCTTATGAGAAATCCATGAGTCAACATAATGTTCTTGAAATCAGTGCTGTTGACACCCAACTCCTTAATTTTAACAAAAATAAAGTTGGCATCTGGCCTAACAGGCTGATACCCCCCAATACAGGAAAGTTTCTCATACATCCTCCTTTTTTCAGTTTCAACAAATCTCACAGTTCTCTCCAAATAGGAATGGCAATCACCAATCAGCCCACATGCTAAGGCCTGTTCAAGTATACCAACATTCCATGACAAACGCGCCTTATCCATATACTTTATTATTTCTTCTCCGCCTACCCCATACCCAACTCTAACGCCGGGTATGCTGAAAATTTTGGTTAAAGAGCGGGAAACGAAAAGATTATCATGGTTTTGCACCTCAGAAACACAAGAGTTGCTCTTCCCCTCCCTAAGAAAATCAATGAACGCCTCATCAATAAAAACCATGACACTTTTATTTTCACACTCCTCCACCACCTCTAAAATTTTATTTTTGCTCTCAAACCTACTAGTGGGATTATTGGGGTTACATAGAAAAACTGCCCTAGTACTACCATCAACCAGCTCAAAGAGAGACTCAGCCTCTAAGAAAAATTCTTTATCCTCCCTGAGGGGAACTCTATCAACGATTCCTCCCATAAATTGGCAGTAAAAAGCATACTCATCGTAGGTGGGGGAACAGACTATTACATGGTCATTCTGCTTTACGAACGCTTCAGCAAACGCTTTAATTAACTCAGTGGATCCACAACCCACAATTATGTTCCTCAAAGGTACGTCAAGATGGTCTGACAGTGTTGATTTCAAATGGGTGCATTGATCATCAGGATAATTAATAATGTAATTCATGTTTTCAAGGATTATTTTGATGGTTTCCTCGGGGGGCCCAAAGGGGTTCAAGTTACAGCTAAAATCTATAAGATGAGGGCTATGCTCCCACACCTCTCCGCCGTGCTGGGGTCTTACCAAGTGCAGTAGCTCCCTTCTTACCATTTTTCTTATCAAACACACCACCATTATTGGAACTCGATAGAGGAATTATTACCATTCCTACTTCTGGAATGTCCTGGATTATTGCCTTTACTCCATAGACATCCTCGATAAGCTTTTGTGTAACTATGTCTTTGGGTTTGCCGCAAGCCACAATCCTGCCCTTGTCAAGCACTATAAGTTTGTCGCAATACTTGACTGCCAGGTTGAGTTCATGCATCGCGACAATAATTGTAACACCATCCCTAGCTAAACTCTTCAACATTTCCATAATTTCCATTTGGTATCCTAAATCCAAGTGAGCCACGGGTTCATCTATCAGAAGCACCTTCGCCTCCTGGGCCAGAGCCTTAGCTATTAGAACCCTCTGCTTTTCCCCACTGCTTAATTCCCCAAGTTTTCTATTACCAAAATTTAAAACATTCAATTTTTCCATAGCTTCCAAAGCAATTTCCTCGTCTCGCTTCCTCTCCCACCATAAACCCTCAAGATAAGGATATCTACCCAAAAGTACAGTGTCCGTAATTGAGATGTTCATATCCATGGAAAATTCTGAAGGCACCACAGCGTAGATTCTGGCACCCTCCAATTGGGACAACTTTCTCAAATCACGCCCATCCAACTCTATACTACCCTCTTGGGGAGTATACAACTTACTCAAACATTTAAGAAGAGTGGTTTTCCCAGAACCATTAGGACCAACAAGACCAACAAACTCCCCCCTATAAATCTCAAAAGTCAACCCATCAAGAGCCCTAACAGAATCATAACTATACACTAAATCTTTAACCTTAACAATTGGATCATTGCTAAACGGCATATCTTTTACCCCTCCTAATAAGCAGATAGGCGAAGAAGGGCACACCAATAAATGAAGTTATTATCCCTATGGGAAGCTCTGCAGGCCTCATAACAACCCTAGCCACGATATCCGCAACGAGCAGAAGATTTGCACCAAAAATCGTTGATAAGGGAAGCAGAAGCCTATGATCACTGCCCAGAGCTAAACGAATCATGTGAGGAACCACCAACCCCACAAACCCTATAATTCCCGTATAGGCAACACAAAAACTAGCAAGAAGCGCAGCAACCATCAACATAATCCTTTTAAACCACTTGACCCTCAACCCTAACTGAGCTGCCTGCTCGTCGCCCAACAAAAGAACATTAAACTCTCTAGCAAAGAATAAAGAGACCAAAACAATTACTACCACCACGGGAAGAAGAACCCACACAACATCCCAAGTAACATACGCTATACTTCCAAAGAGCCAGAAAAGAGCACCATGAATCTCCTTCGTAGAAGTAACAACGAAAAATGTTGTTAAAGAAGAAAAAGCTATACCCACAATCACTCCCCCCAAAACAAAACTTGTAGGAGTCTCACCCGCACTCCTATAAATAATAAACGTTATTCCAAAAGCCCCAAGCCCACCCAAAAACGCTGCCAGGGGAAGAGAAACAGTTTCAAAAAACCCCGTGAAAATAGAAGTAAGCAAAATAAGCACCGCTCCAAAAGCCGCCCCAGATGACACACCACTAATATATGGATCCACAAGGGGATTTCTAACGAGAGCCTGCATAATGGTTCCAGAAACGGCAAGACCCGCACCTATAAGAATAGCAGTGAAAGTCCTAGGAATCCTCGAATAATAAAGTATGGCATCCAAACTCCAATCAATATAGCTAGGCAACATAAAGCGATAATTTTGGAGGGGCCCTCCGAAAATCCAAATCCTGTAAAGAGACGCAAAAACATCGCCTAAGGTAGTCTCCTCCGCTCCAAAAATAAGAGAAGCAAGTATCAGTACTGCCAGTATCGCCAACCCCACAACAACTGAGACAGTAAGCAGAAAAATTTTACGCCTAACTAAACTTTCAACGCCAAAAAAAAGGGAAGGGGAAGTTTTAACCAAACCACTGCACCTCACTCCAGTATAAATGATTCCAAATACGATTTATAGTTTCCCGTATCCAATATATATGGAGGACCAATAAAGGTCTCATTGAATAAAGCTGGAAACAGGATGTTGGCTAGAAGTTCAACGCCCTCTGCAACTCTCGGCCCAGGCCTTGAAAACAAGTTTTCTGCCTGCCCCTGAACAAAGTATATTTCATTATTTAGCGCAGCAGGTGTGCTGCCTAGATTAGGATCACTTCTAATTTTACTGTATGTCATAGTTGGATCCAAGTCTGCATAATGATCCAAAATGATTATTTTGTCTGGATTTTTCGTCGCTGCTTGAACAAATGTTACTACAGGCCACGATTGAGTATTATCGTAGAAGACGTTTAGGCCACCTGCTTTCTGAACGATTTCACTAAGGAACGTGTTATTTCCACAGGTGTATATTTGGTGTTGATCAAAGTCTATCCATACACATACGAGCACATTGAGTGTCGTTTGGCTTGAAACGTTCTCTTGTATGGTGCTTATTTTTGTTTCCATTTTATTGACTAGGGCTTGAGCCACTGAGCTTCTTTTGAACAGGCTGCCTATCTGAAGAATGGACACTTCTATCTGGCTGATTCTCGTGCCTTGGGGGACTAAGAAGGAGTATATGCCTTGGCTTACAAGAGAAGAGTACAATGATACTTGGGCGGGAACACCTGAGTCTAGAAGAACTATTGTGGGATTAAGAGACACTATCGATTCAAGACTTGGAGACCACCAGTTTATTTCATTTTTTATTTTTCCTGCTAGTATTAATTCGACAATTCTAGGAAGGTAATAGTCCTCCATTGAGTAGCCCATTCCGTAGGGGTCATGGTCCACGCAGCCAACCATGTATTCTTCAAGGCCTAAACCGTAGAGTATTTCGTCTATGTTGGCCGCACATGATACTATTCGGGGTTGTCCCAATTGGAATAGTACTAAGCCGAGTAGGTAGTTTTGCTGGGTGGATTTTTGGTTGTTTATAACTGCGTATGTTGATAATCCCGTCACTGAAACTGCCACTATTACTATTAGTATCGCTGCTAGGGCTCTTCTGCTTTTCAGAGTGGTTCCCATGTTTTCACCTCTCATTGGCAAAAAGTTTTTAAACAGCTTTGTAGGATAATTTATCCTACAGAGGATAACTTAACCTATATAAATGTGACGGTATAATAGGCTTTGGGACAAAATTATGTTCCCGATGCGTAATCCCAAATGACGTAGTGAAAGAGTATTGTTTTTCGCCGCTTATAACACCCCCTAATGACAAAAAAGCTGAGAAGAAAAAGCCAAAACCAATTTTGTCCCAAAGCCGGTATAATAAAAAACCATAACACTTTGAAGGTCCTGAAAATGGAAAAGCATATGAATATTTTAATAGCCCACTGTGAAGTAGAGGCGCGAAACTTTCTGAGCAAAATAGAGAGTAAGAAGCCTTTATTCATCTGCACAATTGGCAATACTGAGACTGCCAAAATACCTGAAATTTCTGCAGCCGGCAAGTATCCAGAAATCACTGATTACACACCCGCGGCGGACGTTGAACTACTATTTTATGGAGAATGTAAATGCATAGATGGGGTACCCGTCACACCAGATGGAATCCCCACCCCCGCACTTATAACTCGCTCCGCCTTAACCCTAGCAGATATACCCGTCTTTGTGGTTAGTGGAGGATTGAGAGTTAAGCCTTATGCGCCCTTCATTGATCTGGGAGGCGAGCCTGGAGAGGATATAAGAACTGGTAGGGCGGTTAAGAACGTGGAAGAGGTTATTAGAAGGGCGGAGGTGGTGGGGAGCAACTTTTCCAAGGCAGCGGATTATCTTGTTGTAGGGGAGAGTGTTCCTGGGGGGACTACCACTGCGCTGGGGGTTCTTCTCGCCATGGGAGTGGATGCCAGGTTGAAGGTGAGTAGTAGTATGCCTGTAAATCCTCACAGTCTTAAGATAAGGGTGGTTGAGGAGGGGTTGAAGGCTGCGGGGGTGGAGTTCGGTGACCTTAAAAGCGACCCAGTTGGGGCTATTGCTTCTGTGGGTGATCCTATGATTGCTGCTTTTTCGGGGCTTGTTTTGGGGGCGGCTTCCAAGGTTCCCGTTTTGATGGCGGGTGGTACACAGATGGCTGCAGTTTTGTCTGTGGTTAGGGCTTTGAGGGCTGAGGTTCTTGGGAATGTGGCTATTGGTACCACGAGGTGGATAATTCAGGATGAGAGTTCGGATATTAGGGGTTTAGTTTCTCAAATATGTGATGTCCCGGTACTAGCTGCTAATCTCAATTTTTCAGAATCGGAGATTGAGGGGTTGAAGGCTTATGAGAGGGGGGTTGTTAAGGAGGGTGTGGGTGCAGGTGGGGCTTCAATAGCTGCTTTTCTCAAAACTGGGGGTAAGGTTTCGAGCAAGGTGCTTTTGAGGGAGATAGAGGAGAATTATAGGAAGTTAATTGGCTGATTCTGTTTTGGGCTGGTTTTTGGTTTCTTTTTTGTCTTCTACTATTTTTTGGATTTTTTGTACGATTTCGTTGAATGTTTTGGCTGTTTGCGATTCGGGGTTTTCTAATATGAAGGGAGTTTCACGGTCAGTGCTTTCTGTGATTTTTGGGTCTATGGGGATTTGTCCTAGGAGGTTTAGGTTCATTTCTTGGCTTATTTTTTTGCCTCCTCCGGCGCCTAGAATTTCGTATTTTTCTCCACATTTGGGGCATATGAAGCCGCTCATGTTTTCTATTATCCCTATTATGGGGATGTTCATTTTTCGGGCCATTGAGACTGCTTTTCTAACCACGTATTGGGAGAGGTCTGAGGGGGCGGTGATTATTATTGCTCCATCCATTTCAGGTATGAGTTGCATCATATTTAGGGGTTCGTCTCCGGTGCCTGGCGGTAAATCCACGAGGAGGTAGTCTAGTTCTCCCCAGTCTACTTCGGATAGGAGTTGCCTTATGGCTTTCATTTTTAGTGGTCCGCGCCATATTAGGGGCTTTTCGCTTTCAGCTACTAGAAGATCCATAGAGATGACTTTTACTCCCTGTGGTGTGGTTACTGGTTTTATGCCTGTTTCCGTGGCTTTGGGTTTTCCTCCCCTTATTCCCAGTATTTTGGGTATTGAGGGGCCGTGTATGTCGGAGTCTAGGATTCCCACCTTTTTATCCTTTAAGGTTAGGGCTGTTGCTAGGTTGGCGGTTACCATGCTTTTTCCCACTCCACCCTTTCCGGACATAATTATGATTTTGTGTTTTACGTTGGACATTTTTTCTTTGACTTTCTTTTTTTGCGCTATTTTCTCTATCATTGGTTTAATTTTTTCTTCTATTACTTTAGTGGTTTGGTTTTCTTGTTCGGCCAACTAGTTCACTCCGCATAGGTTTTGCTTGTAGCATCTTTCTGACGGTGATGTGGAGGGGCTATTGAAATTTAGCCTTAGTAAAAAGAGTCTTTTTATTATATAAGAGTATTCAGATACTGCAAAAACTCGGCCCACCAAGGCCTTTGTGTCAGAATAGCTGCAGCTATGATAAGTAAAGCTACCAATAATAAGGGTAGGAGTATCTTTGGTTTCTGAGGTTCAAATTTTCCAATGTATAATCCATAAAAGACGAATGCAACTATGATGAGGAATACTAAGAGTAAGTAGCCCATTTGAATCGAACCCAATTTTCATTTTTCTCTAAATTAAGCATTAGGGGATATAGCTTTTTTGGTCATAAACCAGTTTGAAACTCATATTGATTGTGAAAAGTGACCATATTTTGAATCTTGTATGATTAAAAAATTGTAAGCATGTTCGCTTGGGGTTATCATTTAGAAGTGTTCCGTGAGACGAAGCCTGTTATCCTGGAGAGGCAGAGTAATGTGTCTATCAGACTGTTTCTGAGTTGTGGCTTTTTACCATTACACTTATTGGAGAGGGGCTTTTCGAAGAATACGGGTGTATTGTAGAAAAAATGTTGGTGGTTTAGGAGGAGACGAGTGTCGAGGTTTGTTCAACGCCTTCTAGTTTTCTTATTTTTGTTACCAGTACGTCCAGCTGTGCTAAGTCGTCTAGGGAGGCGCGAACCACCACATCCCAGCTTCCATAAACGACTTTAGCTTCGGTGACATGGTCGTATTTGGAAACGGTTTCTGCGATTTCGTGCTCCTTGCCCACTGCGGTTAGCAACATTATATAAGCAATAATTGCCATTGCTCATTTCTCCATAATTCATATTATTGTTTATATAATAGATTTACTCAACAATTTCAATTTATGGGTTGTCCTAATGAAAATATCTTCGCTATCTAAAATGTTTGATGTGAATGAAGGAAAATTCTTGTTGAGTGGAGAAATTCACTATTTTCGTGTTCCTAAAGAGGAGTGGCGGAAAAGGCTTTCAAAGTTGAAAAAGGCCCATCTGGGTGCGGTGTCCACTTATATACCATGGAATTGGCATGAAGTGTGTCCCGGTGTATTCGATTTTCAAGGCGAAACAGTCGAGGAGCGTGATCTTGAAACATTTCTGGAATATGCTCGTGAGGAAGAATTGGGAGTGTTAGCGAAGCCTGGACCTTATATTTGCGCGGAGTGGAAGTGGGGAGGTATACCGGAGTGGGTGATTGGAAGACATCCCGAAATTTTGGCGCGTAATTCTAGTGGAAAACCTACGTTCTGGTTTTCTAAAAAGGCTCCTGTAGTAACATATCTTCACCCCATCTACTTGAATAAAGCTAAGGAATGGATTGAGAATGTGGGTCTCCTTCTTGCAAGGCACCAGTACACTGAGGGGGGGAGCGTAGTTCTTGTTCAGATTGATAATGAGGCTTCTTATGGGTTCCATTTCCAGCCTTTCGACACGGACTACAACAATATTGTAATTGGAGGGAAAAATGGGGAAGGTCTTTATCAGAGGTGGCTTAGGGAAAAATACGAGTCAATTGAAGAGTTGAATAGGAGGTACCGTTCAGATTTTGATTCCTTTTTGGTGGTTGAACCTCCAAGAAAAATGGTTAAAGATAAGCATATTTTACCATGGATTTTTGATTGGGTGGAATTCAAGGAGGATATGGTTGCCAGTTTCCTCGGTGAGATTGCGGGTGTTCTTAGGAGTAAAGGAGTTAATGTCCCATTATATACTAATGAGCCTTACACCATTCTGCCACCCGCAAGCATATCTAAGAAAAGTAAAGTGGTATATGACACCATTGATTTGTATCCTCAGCTGATACCTGATTTGGAGTCATTTACCGAGATTGTTAAAAACGTTGAACGTTTGAAGGCGGAGCAGGTAAACTGTGCACCTTTGAGCCTAGAATTGCAGGCGGGATGGTTTGATTCAAGTGTTCCAGACAATATGGTGCACTTTTTGGAGCGCATAGCATATATTCACGGGTTAAAGGGTTTTAACTTCTACATGTTTTCAGGGGGAGTTAACCCCCAGAATTATGGAACTACGGGTAGAATCTACTACCACGACGCACCTTTGGATGAGAATGGGGAGGAAACCGGCAAATATCCTGTTATTAAAAGATTTGCGGAGTTTGCGGATTCTTCTAGAAAAGCAACTAGTAAACTGGCGGAGCTAAGTTTAGGTTACTATCACCCTTACACCTATGCAAGACTTGTAAGCGTAAGAAGCGGCGTCTTCCCAGAATACAGAGCGCTGAGTACATTAATGGATAAATTTATGAGTACAATTTTGGAAGCGGGATTTAACTTTGAGTTGATAGACCTCAGACAGCTTCCTATTCAGAGACTTGTACAGAACAGTGTTCTCCTCGTTTTTAGCTTTGATTTTATGGAGAGAAGTATAGTTGAGAAACTGGAGGAATATGTAAAGAGGGGCGGATTTCTGGTTATCTTTCCGTGTGTTCCCGAACTAGATGAGAACTTTGAAAATTTAGAACTAATGAAGAACATTCTCAGAGTCAAAAAACAAGAAATATACAAGCAGAGTTGTGTCCAGTGTGGTGGATTAAAGTTCAAGTCTCCAATTATTGTAACCTTTGATGTTGAAAATGTGGAACCCTTATTCCTCTTTGATGGGAAAATTTGTGGTTTCCGAATTAATTATGGAAAAGGCTCGGTGGTGCAACTTGGGTTTCTGCCAGACGCTGAAAGTTTACCTTCTGTGCTGGAAAAAGTGGGTTTAACCGCAAGGTACTGTTTTTCTTCAGATAAAGTTTTGCTATGTGAGAGAGCTGGGAGTAATGCGGGTTACTTGCTTGTGTGTAATTTAGGTTGGAGAGATAAGAAGTGCGACATAACATTCAGCTCACCCCAAGACTTAAACCAAAAGGTATCAGTAAAGGACTACCTTGTTCCAAGAAGAAGCGCCATAATATGGACTTTGGAGCTAAAGTTAGGAAATTCAAAAATTAACTACATCACTTCAGAGATTTCCAAGTATAGGGAAAACGAATCTAACATCGAAATAGAGTGTTGGGGCTACAGGAACAGCCCAGGACGTATTTCCTTAACACTGCCAAAAAAGCCAAAAAGTGTCTCAGTACCCTCAACATGGTGCGAAGAAAACAAAACACTTCTTGTCGACTTTATTCACGGGAAGGAAAATGAAATAAAAATTGACGCCTTGGACAAAATAATAATTAAAATAGAGGGAGTGGAGCTTCTAAGTGAAGCCACAAAGTTTACTCAGTTAAAATATCATCTGAGAAGAAAATTAATGAAAAAATTTTTCGCCTAAGAGGGGTGTAAAATTTGAAGCAAAATGTGGATTATCATGAAGCTTCATGCCTTCTTTTTTGTTTTTGCTTTGGCTCTCTTTTTTGGTTTGGCAGTTTCCTTGGGTTTTTCAGTGAGCTCTTTTGCTTCTTTTATCCAGGCCTTGATGGTGTCTTGAGGAATCTTAGTTATTTGGGTTATTTCTTCTATCTCTTCCTCTTCAGTTAAAGCTAGATCTTCTATTGTGAGTATGCCTATTTCTGCTAGTTTCCTAGCGTCCTGGTTTGTTAGTCCTTTAATTTTTGTGAGTTCCGCCGATTCTATCTCTGGAAGTTCTTCCACGGCTATCTCTTTGGGTGCCTCCTTTACTTCCTCGGGCTTGGGTTCAGGCTTAATTTTTCCAGTTAGCACTTGAGCGTCCTCAATCCAAAGCTGCGCTCGTGTTTCACTCACCCCAACTTTTTTGGCCAAGTCTTTAGCCTTCGCACTTGATAGGGCTTCCAGTGAGTCGATTTTGTTCTGGAAAAGTTTTTGGGCCAGTTTTTTGTTTAGACCTTCTATTTTTGTTAATTCAGAGATTGCCCGTTTCTCGGCTTCTTCTAAGGGAACTTTTTTGGTCTCTTCTGCTTTTCTCTCTTCCAATTTTTTCATCCTTTCTTTAATATGGGATTTGATAGCTTCTATGTTGAATTCATGTACTGTTTTTCTTCGCCGGTCTATTCTAAGTGAGAGCCTTTTAGCCTCATGCACGCTTAGTCCGGCGCCACTTATTTCTCCAAGACTAAACCCTCTACCTGCTCTGAATTTTCTACTATCTTGACTATGCATAACTCTTGGTTCGATTTCTGACATAACATTGTCCTCCACAAGCATATCTTTGAGACGTGAGGGGGGATATTAAGTTTTACGTAAACTAATGATTATCGCGTAATTAATTAGTTTTTAATTTTAAGAAAATTTACTCGTACCTGAGAAATCCCTTGTTGTTTTCACTATTTGTATAGGGGGATTTTCGGCAGTTGACTAGTTGCATAGCCCACCAACTCTTCAAGGGTAATGATTTTCACGTTGCAATCCATCATGATAGAGGAGGAGTATAAGTTGTGGAAACAGGAGGGGCAAGCGGTTACCAAGTATTCTGCCCCCACCTGGGAAGCGTCTTCGATTATCCATTCCGACATTTTGCTCCTAATCTGGGCGTAGGGAACTCTTATTGTCCCTCCGCAACAGTTTGAAGATTTTTTAGATTTAGATAGTTCAACTAACTTGATTCCGGGGACATTTTCAATTAGTTTTCTTGGCTCCTCAAATATTCCCGAATAGCGGCCAAGGTGACAGGAGTCGTGAAAGGCAACTTTAGCATTAAGGGGTCTGTTGAAAACAATTTTTCCCTCATCTAGCAGCTCATTGTAAAGGAGGACTGTGTGTTTGACTTCCAACTTTTGGGGGTAGTCATGTTTGAAGGTTGAGTAGCACATGGGGCAAACAGTAATTAATTGATTAATTTCTCTCTTAGTGAAAAGCTCCAATTGTATTCGGCTATAGGAGTCGAAAGCCTCCCTATAGCCAATCATTTTGAGAAAGCCACCACAACACTTCTCCCCTTCTTTTAACACGGTGTAATCATACTTGGCATTTTTAATATTTCCCAGCGTTGCCTGAGCAATTTGTGTGTAGGAGTATAATAATACACAGCCGGAGTATACCAAGTTGGGTGATGAGTCAGGGAGGCTATCAATGGTTGGTCCTAGGAGGGTGTTTAAGGGTTGGATGCTCTTACCGAGAATGTTTCCCGCTTGGAGAATATTTTTCTGCATTTCTCTCTGCTCTTCGGGGGGAGCTAAACCATTCTTTACAAGCTCCTCCCTAGCTACCTTTATTATGCCAGACACATTCACGCCAGGGGGACAAAGGACTTCACACTCCCTACACAGAGAACAGGAATATATACGATCAATAAGGGAATCAGAAACATGTAAATTATTGTCTGAAAGGGCGCGGAGCAAAATTAATCTACCCCTAGCGTTCCAAGACTCTGTTCCCGAATATTTGAAAACGGGGCAGGAAACCCTACAAAGTCCACAGCGGTAGCAGCGCATAATTTCATTGTAGAGTTCTTTAAGATTTGGATATTCCACCAAGAGGTAAACGCCTCCAAAATTTAGCCAACGTAGACCTAGGTTGTTACAATCAGTGTTAAGAGTTTAAGGAATTTATGTCTTTTCTAAATACCATCAGCTAAAACCATCATGGACAAGAATTGTAAGTTCTAATAAAATGCCAATCAAGATCACATCTTTGGAGAAGCATAAAAAATCCGCCAACCGTCACTAATCTCATAATAATTTGGAGGCCGGATATAGGGTTAATATTAATTTAATTTGATAGATATGTACTACGACTGGATAATTTATGAGCTATATTTCCCTATTGTAGTTAATTGTGGGCATTTTTGCACACTTTGCTTTATATGAAGCCTTCCCCAATCTATGAGTTAAATTGTATAAGTTATGATATAAAAATAAATATTTGGTTGATTATAATGCCTTCCATATATCCTGTAACCAGAGCTCGTAATGGAATGGTTGTTTCCCCCCACAGACTGGCCTCTGTTGAAGGATTAAAAGTGCTTAGGAGGGGAGGTAACGCCATTGATGCTGCAATTGCAACAAACATGGTTCTGGCAGTAGCCTATCCACATATGTGTGGGTTGGGGGGAGACGCGTTCTTTCTCATATACGAAGCAGGTGAGAATAAAGTTTTTGGGCTTAATGCCAGTGGTAGAGCTCCCTACGCTGCCAAGAGGGAGCTTTTCAAATCTATGGGTTTCTCATCGATCCCCGTGAGAGGGCTGCTTCCCGTGACAGTTCCGGGAGTTGTTGATGGCTGGTGCACAGCAATTGAGAGGTTTGGGACAAAAACACTGAGTGAATTGATTCAGCCAGCTATAGAATATGCTGAGAGAGGTGTTCCCATAACAGACAAATTTTACTGGTTTGTAAATTCAAACGTCGATGTTTTGACTTCCAGCCCGAAGTTGGCTGAGATGTACATAAGAGGGGGACGCATAATCAGACCGGGTGAAGTTCTGGTACAGAAGGAATTAGCGGCGACATTAAGAAAGTTAGCTGAGGGAGGTAGAGATGAATTCTATAAGGGGGAATTGGCTGAATCCATAGTTAAATTTTCGGAGGAAAACGGTGGTCTAATCGCCAAAAAAGATTTACAAGACCACAAGTCTAACTGGGTAGAGCCCATCAAAACACTCTACAGGGGCTACGAGGTTTATGCGTTTCCCCCCAATTCGCAGGGAGTTGCTACACTCATAGAACTAAACATAATTGAGGGATTCGAATTATCCCAATATGGATGGCAAAAGCCTGAAACCATACACCTGATGGTTGAGGCAAAAAAGTGCGCCTTCAAAGTGAGAGATCAATATGTGACAGACCCAGAATTTGTAGAAATACCCTTAGATAAACTACTTTCAAAGGAGTACGCCTCAAAGCTCAGGGAAAACATAAACTATGAGAGGAGAGGACAGTGTAGTCATCGTGGGAACGCTGTGGAGGGAGACACAGTTTATTTAGCTGTTGTGGACAAAGAGGGGAATGCGGTATCACTTATACAGAGCATCTACTATCCCTTCGGGTGCGGGGTGGTTGTAGGAGACACTGGAATAATTCTTCAGAATCGTGGGGCTTACTTCTCTTTAGATGATAAACACATAAATAGACTTGAACCCCATAAGAGGACGCTTCACACTCTAAGTCCCCTAATGATATTCAAGGATCAAAAGCCATTCTTGGTTATGGGTACAATGGGTGGAGAGGGACAACCCCAGACGCACATACAGGTAATATCAAACATTATAGACTTTGGAATGGATGTACAAGAGTCTATTGAAGCTCCCAGATGGATGAGTACAAGCTTCAAAACTAACCAACATTATGTAGACATACTTATAGTGGAGAAAAGAGTCTCCCAAAAGGTTGTAGCCAAGCTGGAATCAATGGGGCACAAGGTAAGTCGCGTTGAAGAATGGTCACAGATAATGGGCCACGCTCAGGCCATAATGGTTAAGGAAAATGGGAAAGTCATTTATGGTGGAGCCGACCCCAGGGGAGATAGCGCCGCGTTTGGCTGGTAATCTTACTGACACTTGACACAAAAGACACCGGGAACTTGTGCTCTCCAGTTTGTTATGTTAATTTTCGGTTAAGTTACTCTCTCTTTACTATTTTTCTTTTTTTACAGGACACGCTTTTTAGTGATTTCAGGAAAGAAAAACCAATCTAGTTTAACAACTTGTTTAGTTGCTGAGAGTTTTCGATAAAATTTAAATTTGTTTCAAAGAGATGTACTTGGCGTTATTAATCTGATTTCCTGCTTCAGAACAAAATCTTGGATGCTGGTTTCTTCACTGTGTCCTCGAAACAGCTTGATGGTTTTGGTTGGTGCTCATTATGGGTAAAACTATTTCAGAAAAAATTCTTAGTAAGGCTTCGAACTCCGACGCTTATGCAGGGGATATTGTGGTGGCGAACATAGATTTTGCTATGGCTCAAGATGGAACCGCCCCCCTTACCATAAGGGCCCTAGAAGAAATGGGTGTCGATAAAGTTTGGAACAATAAGAGGATAGCTCTGGTTTTTGATCATAATGCTCCCAGCCCCAGTGAGGGTGTTTCCAAGCTGCATGCTATGATGCGAGAATGGGGTAAAAGGCAGGGAGTTATACTTTATGATGTGGGCAGCGGTGTTTGCCACCAGCTACTTCCAGAGCAGGGGCATGTGCCACCCGGAGGGGTGGTTGTGGGTGCCGACTCTCACACCTGCACTTATGGCGCTCTGGGAGCCTTCGCCACAGGGATAGGGTCTACTGATATGGCGGTAGTTTTTGCGAGTGGAAAGTTGTGGTTCAGGGTTCCAGAAACCTTGCTAGTTATGGTAGATGGAAAACTTCCTGAAGGAGTTTACGCCAAGGATATTGTTTTGACAGTAATTGGGAAGGTTACTGCTTCTGGAGCGAATTATATGGCGGTGGAGTATGCGGGGAATACTGTTAGAGATCTTAGTGTAGAGGCTAGAATGACCCTCTGCAACATGGCTGTTGAAATGGGAGGCAAAACTGGAATTGTGGCTCCGGATAGCAAAACTATACAGTATGTTGGAAAAAGGATGGCAAAGAATCAGTATCAAACATTTTCCAGCGATTCAGACGCCGACTATATAAAACGGTTAGAAATTGATGCGGCAGACCTAGTTCCGGTTGTGGCGTGTCCACATGAGGTTGACAATGTTAAGCCGGTGAGCGAGGTTGAGGGTATAAGTGTGGATCAGGTTTACATAGGGACTTGTACTAATGGTAGAATTGAAGATTTAAGAATAGCTGCTAGGATTTTGAGAAACCAAAAAACCAAGCCAATAACAATTATTGCCCCGGCTTCAAGAGAAGTCTACCTCCAAGCCTTAAAAGAAGGTTTAATTGAAATTTTTGTGGAGGCGGGGGCGGTGGTTTGCAATCCGGGATGTGGACCCTGTGTGGGCACCCACCAGGGCATTCCGTCTCCGGGTTACACGGTAGTCTCTACTGCTAATCGCAATTTTAAGGGAAGAATGGGGAGTGATGAAGCTGAGATTTATTTGGCGTCTCCCCATACGGCGGCGGTTGCGGCCGTGAGGGGAAAAATAACAGATCCGAGGTCTTATCTATGATTAGAGGAAGGGTTTGGAAATTTCCCAACGATGTTAATACAGACTATATTATCCCTGGAAAATACAAGTTCAAAACACTGGATATGAATGAGCTGGCAAAACATGCCATGGAGGGCGTAGACCCCGATTTCGCAAAAAAGGTGGAAAAAGGCGATATCATTGTAGCGGGAAAAAACTTCGGTATGGGCTCAAGCCGGGAGCAGGCGCCCCTAGTACTAAAATATGCAGGAGTCTCACTGGTTATAGCTGAAGATTTCGCCAGAATATTTTATAGAAACGCATTCAACGTAGGATTGCCAGTACTCATATGTAGAGGAATAAATGAGAAAGTCGATCAGGGAGACATTTTAGAGGTTGATCTAAGAAGAGGAAAAATAGTTAATGTCACTAAGAAAGTAGAAATTTCCGCTTCGCCCATTCCAGACTTTCTACTGGAAATGGCAGAAGTAGGCGGATTAACAGAGTATTATAAGAAGCACCGCAAGTTCCCCTGGGAAAAGGAGAATCACCACAAAAATGGGTGAAAAATGTATTAAGGCTACTCCATTCTTTTTATTATTTCCTCGGTCATTTTAACATTTGTAGCTGTTCCACCCAAGTCATAGGTGACTATCTCCTTGTTTGTTGCCCCTTCCAAGAGAACCCTATCCACAGCCTTCTCCACTTTTTCAGCGATACTGCCTTCTCCAAGATATCTTAGCATCATCACAGAGGACAAAATCATAGCAGTAGGGTTAACCTTTTTTTGCCCGGCATACTTGGGAGCGGAGCCGTGCACTGCTTCAAACATTGCAAAGTTATCACCCATATTTGCGCCCGGAGCTAATCCCAGTCCACCTATTAAACCAGCTGCGGCGTCACTCAAAATGTCCCCGAAAAGATTAGAGGTCACTATAACATCAAAGTATGTGGGATTTGTTATCATGTACATGTTGGCGCGGTCCACGTATATGTCTTCGTGTTCCAACTCGGGATAGTTTTCGGAAACCTTGTAAAAAATATTGGTGAAAAAACCATCTGTCAACTGTAATATGTTCGCCTTGGTAACAAGAGTAACCTTCTTGCGCTTTTCCTTCCTCGCCAATTCAAAGCCGAACCGAGAGATCCGCTCACAACCCCTTCGAGTAAACACTCGTAGAGAAACAACCTCATCATCACTCATTTTGAACTCTATTCCCTTATATAGGCCTTCAGTGTTCTCCCGTACAATAACAAAATCAAGATTAGTAAACTTTGTGGGAACTGGCACCCCCGGCCGGCTCTTGCAGGGTCTGACGTTAGCATAGAGGTCAAGTTTCTGGCGAAGGGTAACTGCAACACTCTTCATCCCAGTCTCACCCCCACCCATAGGAGTAGTGGTAGGTCCCTTAAGGATACAGTTGCTCTCACCAATAATTTCCCAAGCTGAATCAGTAACCTGCTTACCAAACTTTTGATAAGCCCAATAACCCGCCTCAATAGGAATAAATTCAGCGTCTAAACCCGTAGACTCAAGAACCCTTAAAGCACAGCTAATAACCTCAGGACCAGTTCCGTCTCCTTCAATCACTGCTATCCTATATCTTGCCATTTTTTGCCTCCGAATCAGCTATCAATTTCAATATGAAACTTTTCAAGCACGATAGGCAAAAAATAAAATTCAGGTATATAAATATGTTCCAAGAAATCCTTTCCCATTCCGCTTATTATCTGTGAGACCCATTATTAAGAGGTAAATGGAGAATAATAATATCTGGACTAAGAGCGGGCCCATTCTATAAGTTCAGAAATGGAAAGTTAAACCACGAAATAGCGGTTAACTTTTCTAAAAGCGTTTCGCGAAAGATTTAATATTTTATGGAAATTATGTCAAAAGAAAACCCATCTGTAAAATTTAGAGAGGCCACCAAAGTGAACAGGCAAAACAAAACAGTAATAGACCCCTGGGGTTCAACCCACGTAGCAGACTATTCAAAACTCTTCGAGGAATTTGGAATAGAGCCCTTCGACCAACAAATAATAAAACGCATACCAAACCCCAGCAAATACATGAGAAGAGGCATTATATTCGGACACCGAGATTTCCAAAGGATACTGGAAGCCATAGAAAACAAGCAACCATTTGCAGTGATGAGCGGCCTAAAACCTTCAAACAAGTTCCACATCGGAAATTTGCTCACAGCATTGGAAATCATATACTTTCAGAAAGAGTTCGGAGCCAAGGCATTCTACTGTATAGCAGATATTGAGTCCTATGCAGATAACAGAATTACTTATGAGGATGCTACTGACACGGCTGTAGACAATTTGGCGGACATGTTAGCTTTGGGATTAGATCCTAAAAATGCACATATATGGCGCCAATCTGAAGAGAAAAGAGTGACGGACTATGCCTTCATTTTTGGAGCCAATGTTACAACCGCAACTATGAATGCGGTTTACGGGGAGCAGACCAACTTTGGTCTCTACATGAGCGCTTTAGTCCAGTCTGGCGATATTATGCTTCCTCAACATCCAGACTTTGGGGGTCCGAAGCCGGTTATTGTTCCGGTGGGCCTTGATCAGGATCCTCATATTCGTTTAGTTAGGGATTTGGCTAGAAAGCTTAGTTCTACTTATGGTTTTGTTCTTCCCAGTGCCACTTTTCACCGTCTTATGAGGGGGCTGGACGGGTCGGAGAAGATGAGTAAAAGGAATCCGATGAGTTATTTTGATCTCAGCGAGGATTTGGATAGTATAAGGTCGAAGGTTATGAACGCGTTTACCGGTGGGAGGGCAACGATTGCTGAGCAGAAAAAGCTGGGTGGGGAGCCTGATAAGTGTATGATTCAGGAATTATGTGTATTTCACTTTGTGGATGATGATAAAAAAATTGTTGAGGCTTATCAGAACTGTAAAAATGGTGCTTTACTATGTGGGGAGCATAAAGAAGAAGTTGTTGAAGTAATAATCTCCTGGGTGAAGAATCACAGGAGGAAGAAGGAAAAACAGATAGATACCGCTAGGAAAATATTGAACGTTGAGTGAGGAAAAGGATTAACTTGAATCTAGTCATTTATGCATTTTTGGTTGTTGTGCTTAAACAAGGGTGTTCCAAAACTTGAGGGAGGCTATTTGGTCTTCTTGGCGGATGTTGCCTAATGGGAAAATAAGATAAAAGTCAATTTTATTCTTGAGAGAGGCGTGTATAGTATTTCGAAAAGTTTCTCGTCATTTGTTATTCATGGCATAAACGGCTAATGAATTCTTCTTTTTCCCAAAAAGCGTTTTTGTCTTCTTTTTTCACGGAGACCAATATAACTAACGATAAAAAACTTTTACAATTTCTTACGTGTAATAGGGGGTTGGTCTGTATGGGTGAAGGGGATACATCGTTTTTTAGGATGGGGTGTTAAAACTGCTTCTATTTGGAATAAAGCTTAAACTTCCAACTAGTTAACGTTAAAGAAAAACCACCAAATCCATCATTCCTTAAAAACAACCACACATACATATGTGTCAGGCAGCCGATTCCAGCCCAAGCCCGGCCCAGAATGCGGGAAGTTCGAAAAAGCCCAAAGAGGGCAGGGCCACAATTGGGAATATCCTCCACCTAAAGCAAGGGAGATGTGTCTGCTTCAACTGTTCCCCGGGCGATAGATTCGC
>JAHQXB010000139.1 GCA_029856435.1 Candidatus Jordarchaeia archaeon | reverse complement strand
GTGTGTCCTTTTTTTTACTTTTTCTCTGGTTTTTGCAGTTTTTCCAGCTCTTCTTTTAGGTCTAGCTCTAAGAGTTTTTGTTTGGTGGGTATGCCGTTGTGGTCCCAGCCTCTCTCGTTGTAGTATTCGTCGAGCATTTTTTCGATGTCTTCTTTTGTTAATTCCCCTTTTCCAGTGTATTCCTTGAATCTGGGTTCGGTGAACCACTGGTCTGGGATGCGGTCTCGGGTGTTGTGTCCTTCTCTGACGTTTGCGATTTTTAGTAGGTTGTATATTCTCTCGCCGGTTCTGAGAATTTCCGACTTGCTTTTTTCTATTCCTGTTGCCGCTGCGTAGATTTGGGGGTAGAGGTCCGCATAGTAGAAGCGGTTTATTTGGGCTCTGGCGCATATTCCTAGGGAACCCATGACCATAAAGTTGTCGTGGGCATATTTTAACAGTTTACCCACTTTTAACTCTTTTAGGTCTGGGACAATTTTGGGAATGGTTTCGTCTGGGACTCCTATCTTGCTTAGTAGTCTGGGAAATTTTTCCAGTGGTCTCACGGCAAAGTATGTGGGTGAACCCGAGGAAGCAGCGTGGGGGCCTCGTGGCTCTATGACTTGTCCCAGTTCCATGGTGCCCATGTACTGCCAGGGCAGTGGACCCTTTGGGTTTATGTAGGTGACCAGTCCCCTACTTGTGGGGAGGGCCAGTTTCCGGTTTTCTTCTCCGTATTCCTCCACCATTTTATCTATTCCTTCTGCGATGAGGTCTCCGGTTCCCTCTCTGTATGCTACTTTTCTAACCCAATTTGCCAAGCTCTCATAATTATACTCAATTTTGTGTTCTCCAATTTCAAGTATTCCCTGTTCCCAAAGCTTTTTGGCGAAGTCCAGAGACCCGAAGAACTCAAAAATGTCCATGCCATAATCATCGATGAGGGAGGAGAGCATCACGTACTCTTGGTAATCAGATACACCGTAAAGCAGTGGTAGAATAAGGTTGATTGCCGAAGACGTGATTTTTTGGAACCCCTTAAATTTTCCCTCCCTTAATTCTAGGTAGTCTTTGTCTCCAATGGGGCATCCTATGCAGGCCATTCTGGCCTTGAAAAGTTTCTCCAAATAGATGTTTTTATCGAAATAGGGGAGGCTCATTATCAGTCCCAGTTTTTGCCAATCTTTTAGTAGTTCATAGTTTCTAATGCGTTCATAGAGTTCATCGCACACCTTCTTGAACTTCTTTTTGTCTGCCACTGCCACTCCCTTGTTGCCTCTCACCACAACCGCCTTTAGATTTTTGGAGCCAAAAACTGCGGCCAATCCTCCCCTGCCAATTGTGGAAGCCCTATCAACCATAGCCAAAGAATACTTTACCATGTTTTCACCCGCTTGGCCGATGGCTATGACTCCTAGGGGTCTCCCATACCTTTTGTATAGGGCGTCTGTGGATGCGTCTATGCCATTTCCCCAAAGTGGCTTTGCATCACAGAGTTCAACATCGTCATTAAAGACCTTCAAGTAAACTGGTTTATCCGATTTACCACTTATGACTATGTGGTCGTAGCCTGCGCATTTTTGCATGCAGGCGAAGTGCATTCCTCCACCGCCACACCACCCAATAGCATTGTTTATTGGCAGCTTGGTTGTGGCAAAAATTCTTGTTGCACCGGGGGCATAGGTGCCCACCAGAGGCCCGGCTCCAAGTATTAACAGATTATCTGGGGATAAGGGGTCAACCCCGGGCTTCATTAAATCATATGCCAGTTTGATGTTTGTTCCTATTCCTCCAATAAATTTCTCAGCAATGTTCAGGTCCAGGTCTTCTTTTTCCACTCTGCCCTCAGACAGGTCCACATGTAATATTTTTCCAGCGTATCCTCCAATTTTCACCTAGTCGCCCCCACGATTTTTTCCAAGGCTCCATAGAAACAATATTCGGCGCATATTCCACAGTCAACACACTGATCGGTGAAAACTATTTTTGCTCCCTCAGGAGACCACTCAACAATTATTCTGGCTTCCATAGGGTTAAATCTATCAGTGTAAGTGAAGGAGCATGCCAATTGACAGGTTAAACACCCCACACAATTTTCGGGATGAACCTTTACCCTTTTAGTTTCAACCATTAAATCATTTCCCAACCTTTTCTAAACACTCGTGTATAACACATTCTTAAACTTTAGCACCAAAAATCAAGCCAAAAATCAATTCTAATAAAAGGACTAAGGGGAAAAAAAGGGTTGGAAGCTGGGCAATCCTAATTAGGGTCCTTTCTTTACTTTTCTAGGATTACAGAAACTCTGCAAATCTAAGACTATTTTCTTCTATACTTCCCCATGAGGACTGCCTCAGCTATTTTGTTTTCCTCAACCTTCTTGTAGAAGCTCCTTTTATCGTTTACACCTTCCAGTTTGTCAACCTTCAGGGCGTAGAGCTTGAAGAAGTATCGATGTGTTCCACTCGGCGGACAGGGGCCACCGTACTCAACCTTTCCAAAATCGTTTTTAACTTGTCTAGCATTTCTAGGTAAGCCATTTCTAGGAATACTTTTTACATTTGGCGGGATATCGCACACCAGCCAGTGAACCCATGTTCCCACGGGTGCGTCCGGATCGTCCACAATTAACGCGAAACTCTTGGTCTCCTTGGGTGCCTCACTCCACTCCAAGTGCGGTGAAATATCTGGACCATCACATGTAAACTGGGAGGGTATCATACCCTCATGTTGAAAATCCTTACTCCAAAGCTTCATAACCCCAACTCCAATACTTTGCTATCATATTGGAGCTTTAAGGTTAAAGAGTTTTCGCAAATCTCACCTTTACCCTCCTCAACAAGCTCTGTCAGAAATCATCTCCCCCTTAAAAAGTAACACGCGAGGAGCAAAATAAAAAATAAGTAGGAGGGTCTAAAAGATTTCCGCAGGGTTTCTATGCTTGTCTTACAGTTTTCTATGTCCAACCTTGTAGAGTATTGGCCGATTATAGCAGTTAATTCGCCTATGAATGCGTTTTCGGTAGGAATAAAGTTGAGCATCACCACTATCGCAAGAACTACGACTAGTACGAGAACCATGTTCGCCATTTCAGGAAGTCTCTGGTAGCCCAATTTAACAAAGGTTGAGAAGATGATTACCAAAGAGGTAAAGCTTAGAAGCACAAAGTCCACAGCGCTGGGCATCAACAAATCACCAATTCTTGCACTGGGAAGGAGGTCGAAGATATTTATGACTATGCCCAAAACACCGCCCAAAAACATCAATAGTCCACCCGCTCTCACCTGCTCCTGAGAGGGTTTAAGTTCCTCAGCCAACACAATAGGGCAAAACAATGTAGAACAGCGCCGCTAGAACAATTACCGCGACAATAATCAATATGGTTGTCACAGTTAAAAATCCCCAAAAAAATAGCTAGACAAAGGCCGCATACTAAACTGAAGATATTCAAGCGCCACTGTGAAACCATAATTGGTGGAGAGGTAAACCAGGGTGACAGTTGTTTTGAGGGAAAATTCCTTTGGCAGCCGAGGCCCAGTAAGCCAAGTTATAAAGGCTCCAACGGAACAGAGCACCAAGATTATCAATGCAACTACTAGAGTGATTCTTTTCCTCGATTTTTTGACTTCAATTAAACGCAACTTTCATTTTTCATTCTTTAAATCTACGGCGCAAATCTCCCACTTATTTTGGTATCCGCTAAATCCTTAAATGGGGGGAGCTTCCAAATGAGGACCAATTGCATTTGGAACGAGAAAGTTTACACTGCCCACACCCCTTAAATTTTTTCTAAAAAAATGGTGGAACTGAAAAGAATGGCATAAGTGGTTTGAACCTACTTCTTTAGTTTTTCTAATTCCCTTTTTTCTGCTTCCCATATGGGGAAAACATAGTAGAACAAGAATGCTAGAACAAAGAGCGCTATTACCATAGCAATTATTAAGCCCCAAACCCACTCGAATGAGGGCTGCACGGTGTACCAAAGATAAGCAAAAGCCACCAAGGGACTAAACTCCGTTGAAAGATAATTTAAAGTAACCCACAATTCAAAGCTCATCCTTGGCATCTGAGGACCCAAAAGCCACATCACAATAACCACAGTGGGAATAGCTATTAAAAACGCCCCTGCCACCAGTAAAAGAATTCTCTTTCTGCCCTTCCTTACATCTTCCATTTAATTTTCTCCATAATTTTTAAGTAAAATCTGATTTATCCTATTTAAAACTTTTTAATGACTCTTTTCCAGTTCAGATTTAAGGGGAGCTTCTTTGTCTATTAACTTTTCCCATTACAACTTGCTAATCTACCACCGCTGCTACCACCATGTCTGACAGCCTCTGGTGACGCATAATACTATGCCCCTCCTCAAGAAGACCCGCGGAAAGGAAGACATAGGTGAGGTCACGTAAAGGATCAACCCAGAACACTGTCGAACCAGCTCCCAATCCTCCAAAAGTAGCTGGAGAAGTGGTTAGCCCCAAGGGAGTGGGAAATATGCCTTCACCTCTGATGAAGAAGCTGAGCCCCAAGTTGGCGGGGAAAACCGGCCACCCATACATCTCTCGACAATAGTCAAAGAGGTGATTTGGAAGATCACCGGTATGGATAGTAGTGGCATACTTAACCATTTCTGGAGATAGGAGTCTGACCCTGTTCAGGGTTCCGCCCCGCCTGAGCATTTCTGAGAAGCGGAAAATGTCAAAAACTGTGGATACCGCCCCACCTGCTGGGAGCTCTGTCTCCTCTGCGGCAAGGAAGTTTAAGGACTCCAAGAGTAACGGATCAAAGAGTCCAGGCGTTTTGTCCCTCACCTTAACGGGTACGATGCGGCTTTTGAGCCGCTCCGGCAGTCCGAGAGCAGTGTCCTTCATTCCTAAGGGCTCGAAAACATCCTCTTTAAGGATCCGCCTGAATGGACGTTTCCTTTCATCTAGGCGCTGGACAATTGCTCCCAGAAGGGAAAACGACGCTATGGCATTGTAGGAAACCATCTTTCCGGGGAGAAAGAGTAAGCGATCATTACTCATGGCGGCTGTAACTGCTTCAATATTTCCCACCTGTTCTACGGGTAGCCCAAAGGGAAGTTCGGTGTTTAAGCCACTGGTGTGGGTGAGTATGTGACCTACAGTGACCTTCTGCTTGCCCTTTATACCAAACTCTGGAATAACCTCACAGATGGGCGTGTTGAGGGTGAATTTTCCCTGCTCAATGTCCATGAGAACCTTAGTTGTGGTTAACTGCTTGGTGATGGACATGATGAAGAATACGTCATCGACTTTTGCTTGGCGATTTTTCTCCAAGTCCGTTTTTCCAACAGCCTCATACATGGCTATCTTGCCATGCCGCGCTACGATAAAGGCGGCTCCATCATAAATGCCTTCCTCAGTGTCCTTCTCAATTGTGCGCTTCAACCGATTGAGGCGTTCCGGGTCTAGGCCCACTTTTTGGGCAGGTACTACTTCGCTGGAAAAATCTCTATTATCCATAAAAGCCCTCCAGACTATGATTTAAAAACCCTCAAACCCAAAGAATGGATTTTTAAAATTTAGTTAATAATGTATCTAATAAACTTAATGTTTAATCATTTGGCGCAATTAACTAGGCGTTATCTGTCGTGTGTACGCTCGGAGAGTGTTCTAAGCCCCCGATGGGAGTCTACTCGCAGTTGTTCCTAACTGGTGGGCCGGCTCTGCCTAGAAAGTTTAGCGGAGAGGACATAACTTTTCCTAAGGATTAACTTGTGCCCTGTGCACGTGAAGTTATTTTGGAAAAAATGTCCGAGAGGGAGTTTTGGAATATTACCCATAGGATGGAAGGGGAATAGGTTTTCACATGTGGAGCCTGTCACGAGATTACTACCTCAAACACCCTTCAAATGTTGTCTGAGGCTTTGGGCCTTTCTTTAACAAGGGCGAATACTGCTCCCGCGGTCACTATGAATAAGATTAGATTCGCTAAAAAGACAGGTATCCAAATAGTGAAAATGGTGGAGAATCAGTTAAACTACTCAAAAATTGTGACAAAAAATAGGTGGAGAATGCTATGAGGGTTCTTATGGCAGTTTCGGGAGAGGAACAAATGGTGTCTTGCACCCTCTAGCATTGGCAAATGAGCTCAAATTGGACTTCTTAAAGATTTTGACCGTCATGGCAAAGCCACGAAATATCTTTCACACCTAAGACCCCGCGGACCCATACCGTGGTCGATTTTGACAATGCAGGAGGCGTACCGGCCCCAATGAAAGAATTGAAAAAAACTAAATCTTGATTGCATAACAGTTACTGGAAAGACGTCCAGAGAAAACCTTGCAGAGGTCAAGATTCTGAATCGAGAAGACTCCAAAACGAACCCCATGCTAAATGGGGGAGGAACAGCTGTGCTCAGAGGAAACCTCGCCCCCAATGGCGCCGTAATCCGGTTTACTGTAGTTAAGAAGGAACTCCACGAGTTTGAGGACCCTGCGAAGGTTTTTTGTTACCGAAGAGGAAGCCATGTCGGCCATAGCATCTGGAAACATTAAGTCCGGAGATACCGTTGTGGTTAGATATCAGAAGCCTAGGGGAGCACCGGGCATGCCAGACAATCTAGTGGTTGTTTTTATGTGAACATGATGGGGCTGGAAAACGTGGCAGTGGTTAGTGACGGACTTTTCTCTGGAACAACCATAGGGGCATCATACGTGGGACATGTCCCGCCAGAAGCGTTTGGGGGAAGACCAATCGCTGTTGTTAAGAACGATGGCCTTAAAAAACAGAAAGAGAAAAACGGCGGCTCCCTACACATCTTCTTTGGCGACTGGCGACCATACTACAGTGAAGCAATCCTTAAGTTCTTCGGCCAGCCAGCGCAGCCAGAGCGGAAGGGGATGCGGGGACACTGCCCAAAACCATGATTGGATCCCTCTCCCGTGTTTCTCTACGTTCAGATAGTTAAACACCGACGCAAAGGTCGTGTGATAGGAGTCACCACCAATTTGGTCTTTGGCACCCAAGAAGAGCTGCAAGTGTATTTAGCAAGAGCCCTGTGCGACAGGGGGGTCGACACCGCCTTCGTTGAGAGGAAAAACAACATGCTTGTGCCACCACAATCGCCGCTTCACCCGCAAGACGCTGGTATTCTCTAAGAAAGCTTGCTGGCTAAGGCGCCAGCTACACCTCTGTGTCGACTACTACTACTACTTCTGCTTGCCGTATGCTGGGCTACGTGAAGAACTCATCCCGCCAACCCCAACCGAGGGGAGCGGCTCGTCCAGAAAGGTGGAGGCAAATGACTCCCACCATTTAGCCGGAGTGGCAGACCCTTTGTGGAGCTTACAAGAGCTGTTAACTTACCGGGTAGTACCACAAAGAACTAACAACATTACATCAACTATTTAGGGACACTAGGGACTTGTTTAACTTAAGAAGATTCTCCCACGATTTACGGGGAGTTGCGTCGTTTTTTCTTCCCAAACAAAATCAATACCACATTTCCCGAGTATATCATTGAATACTTGGAGTTATGTCAATTACATTGATGTATGATGTTGCAATCATCCTCTTTAGCGGATTCTTACCAACCCCACCCAAAAGAATCATGATAGACCTCTCTATTGTGGGATACGTTGTTCTAATCTTGTTGTGGGCTGCCACGATTCAGCTACCCTTATCTCTAGTATGTTTCTTGTACCTTAAATATTTCACATCCTCAAGTTATGAGACTGCCCTCACGTTCTATGGGGAGATCAATTTCATATTCAATGCCAAATTTATCCTTAATGCTCTTCCTTTTGCTTAAGTTACAGCTGTACTCCTCAGCTATTTTTTCGACAACCCTCTTGATGCGCTCTTCCAAGTTTGCCTACAACCTCCCCAGAGCACTAACAGGAGATTTCATCTTCGCCAGCGTTTAGCTTCCTCCAGTTTAACGAGAAAATTTTCTGCTCATCCTCTTGAGCGGTATAAACCATTCCTCTAAGCTCATTCCTTTATTGCACTCTGCACTTTTAATA
>JAHQXB010000070.1 GCA_029856435.1 Candidatus Jordarchaeia archaeon | reverse complement strand
CTTCTCCCTAATTTTGTGTGGAAAATGCATAGTTCCCTGTTCCTGCAAATAAAAGTATCACACAAATATAAAATCCGGGAGAGAAAAATTACCCATAATGTGGGTAATGCATAGGGGACTAAAAGTCGGGGTTTTCTCACCAATAGTTTTGAAACATAAAAATTACCAAAAAGAAAATGATGAGAGAGAAAAGTAAGTTTCTGTTATTGGGAGCAATAAGTAGTATGGCAAAATTAAATATGAGCGTTCAGCCAATTTATGACGTTTCGTATTACTTCTTCCCGGTTGGTTTCATTGAATAATTCGTGGCGACCGCCGGGATATACTTTGAATGTGACATCTTTTATTCCGAGTTCCTTGTAGCGCCTAAATAGGGCTTCGGCGCCCTTCCCCATACCGCTAGCAGGATCCATACTGCCCACAAAAATGTAAATAGCCAAATCTTTAGGTATTCCTTGAAGTTTTTGGGGATCCCCTACTGCAAACATACCCTTTGCTAGTTCTATTAGTGAGCCGTATGAGAAGGTAAAGCCACTTAATGGGTCGTCAATGTATTTTTGTACTTCGGTCTCGTCTCGGGTGAGCCATTCAAACCCGGTTTTTGCGGGCTGGAATGGTTCGTTGAAAGCTTTAGTGAGTTCGCTGAATTCTTCGGCGGGGGCATCTAATCCTTTCTCCTCTATTTGGCGTTGAATGCTTCCAATGTCTATTCCCACTGGAAGTTGTAATGGTTCTCCTGTGGTTCCAGTTAGAAGCGTTCCTCTCAGCTCGTCTCCCCAATTTTGGATGTAGCATTGAGCCAAAAGGGATCCCATCGAGTGTCCCAAGAGAAAAACGGGGAGGCTAGGATAATCCCTTTTTATTATGTCTGTTAATTCTTTTAAATCTTGAACCATCCCCTCCCAGTCTCCTGGACTCAGTTTTCCCAGTCTACCCATCTTTTGTCCCGTTTTTCCGTGTCCACGGTGATCATCAGCATATGCCAAGTATCCCGCTTGGGCGAGGGCTTCTCCAACGTGAGCGTATCTCCCAGCGTGTTCTGCCCCGCCGTGTACAATTTGAACCGCAGCCTTAATTTTTGTTCCTGGCTTGGGCAACCATTTATAGACAAAAATTTCGATACCCTCTCTATTTTTGAAAGTAAACATTTCTCCCACCTTATGAAAATAGGGGTGGGAGATATTTTTAAATCTTCCATTGTTTAACCTTTACTAAACGGTTTGGGATGCACTTATTTAGGGAAGCATTACCTTCAATTTTAAGGAATTTGTAATTGGTCTTCTATTAGGGGGTAATGAATTGACGCAGAGTGAAGGGCTACGAAGGCTCCAAGGAATAATTGACGAAGTTCTTGAGGAGGTTGGTCCTAAAACAGTTGAACCAGATGTGGACACCATTAAGCGGTACTGTGAAAGTATTGGGGAATCTAACCCTGTTTATTTTGATAGTGATGCTGCTAAAAGTTTTGGTTATCGGTCGGCGATAGTTCCCCAAGCTTATCTTCTTTCCCTGTTTACCCCCATTGTGAATGAGTTTTTCGTAAAGGGGTTTGAAAGGCTGTTTTCGGGCCTGATTAGGGGAGTCATACACACGGAATCCAAAGTTGTCTACTATAAGCCTCTTTTTGTTGGGGAAAAGTATGTTTTGCGTCTGGAAAGTGTGAGCCTAGAGAAGAAGAGTGGTAAGAAGGGCGATTACTACGTTTGGACTCTGAGAACCGTAGTTTCCAACGAAGGAGGAGAAGATTTAGCCTATGACCAACACACATTCTTCCTCAAAATATAAAAATGTGGTTGTCAGAAATGGAGAAAGGGAAGATTAAATTTGAGGATATTCGTGAGGGATTTGAAGTTCCTCCCCTTAGGGTAAAGATGGATAGGCAGGCCTATTTCGACTACTCCGCTATGGTTAATGAAATAAATCCTTTGCACTTCGATGAGCAGTATGCCAAAAGCCTAGGATTTCGAACCATAGTGGTTGCCGGAGTCTACACCTACTCTTTCATCCCCAAAATGTTCGCCGACTGGCTCAAAGATCCGGAGTGCCTTAAGAGCTTAGAAATCAGGTACCTCTCCCCAATATACATAGAAGACGAAATAGTAAACAAGGCAGTAGTTAAAAGAAAATACATGAAAGAAAATGGTGAAAAAATCGTGGAGTGCGACTTCTGGGTGGAAAACCAGGAAGGCCAGAAAGTAACCGAAGGAAAAGCAGCAATCACACTTAAACAAGACTAGTAATAGAAGCCCCCAAGACAGTTACCCCTAAACACAGAACTCAGGAACAGATATGGAAACTTATAAGAATTATGAAGCTGGTTGATTGACTAAGTCTAGACCAAAACTTCACAGATTAATTCCTTGAAAGCCTTTTTAACCAGTGATTGCCATTTGGACAAGAGAATAAATTAATTTTTGCAGGGTAGTAGTTCACGCTTGGGATGTTTGTAACTTGTCCTTCAACATTTCTCTGATTAGTTGCTGGATATCGTTTAGAGCGGGGGGTCTCACAAGAAAAACCTGTATGTCGGGAGATAGCTGTGTTTGAATATGCATCCTGTATTCGTCACTCATAATTAGCATGCCTGCTTCTCCCTCTTTTAAGGTTTCGTTTATCTTTTTTGCGACATGCTCATCTCTTCTGTCGCTGGCGTCTCGGTAATATTCAAGAACCTTATCCGCAACTTTTTTGCTCCTACCAACCACTGATAAGGCCATGAGCCAATCCGTATACTCGTTGAAAAGGTCTCTGTCTTCCAGCGCCAGGAGTTCGGCTCCCTGCTCAGACTTAGATTTGACAAGCTGGTAGCTTCCCTCATTAAACTCTTTTATGGCCTCTAGCCCTTCTTCTCCAGAAGAAAAAATACCTTCATGATATATTTTGTTGACCTTGCCCGCCTTTTCCAGCCCGCTTACATGTTCAGCGACCTGGTCCCAGTAAAGATTATATTTTTCATGATATTGCTGCGGTGCGTCCTTAATGTTTACTAGTAGTGGAACACAGTATAGTTTTCTTCCTCCCTTAAATTTGTCCACCGAAGGTTTCGAGATTCTTCCTAGCGTTTCCGCCATTCTCAATCCCCACTTTGACTAAATAACTCAAATTTTTAAATTTTTCACCTCAAAAAAGTACATATCCTCTAGGGAAGAGTCTACTTCAACAATCATCTGCTCACCTTTATGAAGAACTGTGAGTCGGCTCTTCCCCTCCTTAAAACACATCATCACTACATTAAATTTACGGGCCAACCAACAATTTAACATTTAGACACAGGAAAGTGTAAAGAGAGCCTTACAAAAATTAATTTGTAGCTTGTTAAAATAATTGCTGTTTCAGGGTTTCTGACTGGCTTTTCCGTGGGGTTAAATGGGTGATTCTGGTGATTCCAAGGCAGAAATATGCCATAAAGGAAGGCTTTAAACCCCACCAACCCTTGGAGACATTGCAACCAAACCGCGAAAAAGACTTATTTTTGCCAACGTTTTTCATTTTTTGTCTAAGAAGCAGAGCTTATGTAGGTTTTTTTAACAAGTTCGGCTTAATTATGCGTAGAGTGAAGGGATTCTATTTGATGGAGTGTGTAGTGATGAAAGATAAGGTTTTAGAAGAGCTCAAAATGAAGTATGGGCGAAATGCTCCCAAGCTTTTTGAACGCCTATTTTTATACTTGTCCATTGCATCCATAACTTCTATTCTCCCCATCATTGCCATAAGCTATTTCCTCCTAGAGCTGGCACCAGTAGATGTCCCATGGTACTTGGTAGTCTCTCTGGCTCCAGTATATGTGGTCATTGCCAAATGGGTTTTTAGCTCGGTTCTGTTACTTCTGGCAAGAGTGTCAATTAGACCAGTAGAAGAAGGGGAATACGAAATGGATATGAAGAATGGGAATGTTCGAAACTGGTTAATTAATGGGGTGGTTACCAGGCTGGCCCTTAACTATTTTGGCACAAAGCCCTTCGGTATGCCCGCTCTAGGAGTATATCCCCTAAGAATGCTTCGAGCCAAAATGGGGTACGGAACCCAAGCCAACATTGTCACCGACCCCTACTTGGTTGAGTTCGGAGACGGAACCATAGCTGGCGCAGGATCGCTGGTCACCAGCCACGCATTCGTGGGCGGCAGACTCGTAATAGGAAAAGTCAAAATTGGGAGAAACGTAACCCTAGGCGTTTACTCGGTGATACTTCCAGGAGTAGAAATTGGAGACAACAGTGTAGTTGCCCCTCTATCTACAGTAGCCAGCAAAACACGCATTCCTCCAAATCAGTTCTGGGCGGGAAATCCGGCTCGCAAGGTGGGAATAGTAACCAAGGATGGAAAAATTAGGGTACTAGAAAAAGAGAAAAGCTAAACCCAAAAAAGATAAACTAAGGCCAACCTGTGGGTATGCTAGTATTAATACTTTTTAGAGGCCTCAATTTTTAACCTGTTTTGAGTTCGCTTTTCAGCCATTCCAGGTAGTTTTTGCTTCCGTCAACTATGGGGAAGGCTACTATCTCTGGCGTCTCGTAGGGGTGCGTCTCCTTGATTTCTTTTTCAAGCTCAGAAAATAGGGATTTCTCGCTTTTAATGAAGCATAGCCACTCTTCTGAGGTTTCCACTTTGCCCTTCCACCAGTAAGTGCTCTCTATGGGACCAACTATTTGGACGCAGCCCGCCAGCCTTTTCTCCAACAATTTTTGAGCTATCTTCTTTGCGTCCTCCCTTTTTCCAGTGGTTGTAACCACCTGAATATACTCTCCAACCATAAACTACATCCCTTCTTCCGTCTAAACCATCCCGAATATATGCTCTGGCCTATTAAGAATGATTCGATGAAAAATAAATTTTCCCAGAAACAGCAAAAAGTAACCCTCTAATAATCCTTTCAAAACCTACTCAAATTAAAAAGAAAAGGGTACATAAAGCCACCTTACAGTTTTGAGTTTAAAAATTATTCCCGTTTTTCCACTCGGTTTAGGCTCTCCTTATACTGATACATTTTGGCCAATACTTCTGCGGCTGTTTCCAGTGTGGAGTAGGCAGGCACCCCACATTCCAGAACCTTCTTTAAAGTTCCAGGGTCAGTCGTGAGGGTAACCGCCACGATGGGCTTACGGTACTTCTCTATCAGGTTTCTTACTTCCTCTGCCACCGTTTTGGTAGCTCTATCGGACCAAATTTCACCAGTATTCTCCTCATCTTTGCGCAAGAGTTTGAATATAGATGAACCAACACTTCTACCCAAAATGAAACCCGAGGCAATGATAGCATCGATATCATTCAGCTTCGCTACTTCTTCTATGACTTTGGGCTGAACCTCTCGATTAATGAATCCCACAAGGTCCACTGGGTTCCCTCTGCTCCAGTAAGAGGGAAGCAACTGATCTATTTTCTGAACTGTCTCGGGGGGAAGGGGAGGAACCTCTAAGCCAGCTAACTCGCAGGAGTCAGAGGCCACCACTCCGTATCCCCCACCCCAAGTAACTATTCCCACCCTTTTACCCTTGGGCAGTGGTAAGTAGAGGAAACCCACCGCTAGGTCAAGCATCCCGTTTATTGTGGAGGCCCTTATTGCCCCGGACTGTTTTATAGCGGCCTCAAAGATTCTCGTAGAACCCGCTAATGCTCCACAGTGGGATTTGGCGGCTCTCGAACCCGCCTTGGAAACCGCAGACTTGTAAACAATTACTGGTTTTTTCTCCTTGACACGTTTCACCAGGTCCACGAATTTTCGGCCTTCACGCATACCCTCCACATACATAAGTATAACTTTTGATGTGGAGTCTTGACCAAAATATTCCAGGTATTCTAGAGTGGATATGTCTGCTTCGTTTCCGCTGCTGACAAACTTGCTGAAGCCTATTCCCTGCTCACTGCCAAAGGCCAGCAGGTTAGTTCCAATGTTTCCACTCTGAGAAATTAGGGAGACTTCCCCCGGCTTGGGAAGGATGGGGGGCATAAGGGCCGAAAGACTAACTGAGGCACTGTAAACCCCCATAGTGTTGGGGCCCACAAGAAGCATTCCTCCTCCACGTGCAATTCTAACAATCTCCTGCTCCCTTTTTTCTCCCTCCTTTCCTGTTTCTTTAAATCCCCCCGAAATGACTATGGCCGATCTTACATGGTTCTCCACACATTCCTCAAGGTGCTGGGGAACTGATTCAGCGGGCCTAGATATAACAACCAAGTCCACCTGTTCCGGTACTTCTTTGAGGCTGCGGTAAACCTTCAAGCCCCAGATTTTCTCCTCGGTGGGATTAATGAGGAATAATTTACCCTTATATCCATTGGCCAGAATGTTTGCCGGAATAATCCAACCATACTTCGAAGGATTATTTGAGGCCCCAATCATAGCCACACATTTTGGCTCAAAAATGGGACTAAGATCCCTACTTGTTGTGCCCATGTGAAACACCATTTAGGGTAGATGTCCAATCAAATTGCAAACCGAATTGTTTGCGCTACCACGACACAATTTCTTCGGGTGATTAACTTTTTACAAAACTTTTGCCATATATATTTTTCAGTCAAAAAGATCAGAAAAAGTTTTTAGAAAAAGACGAAAAGCTGGAGAGTAACCTCTCTTTAATCGAATTTTCTCAGGTCAATAATCTGTTCTTTTGTTTCCTTTATGAGTCCCTTAGGCACCAGCTCCACTTCAGCTTTCACACGAATCATTTCTTTGAATTCGTCTTCAAGAACCTTTTTGGCTTCGCTTGCCTCTTTGGGCAGTGTCTGCCCTGTTCCTTCAAACTCAATCCTTATTGTCAGAACATCCGATAAGCCTGGCCGGTCAACTATTGCTTCATAGTTTCCCAGTTCGGGATGCTTCCTTATGGTGGTTTTAATGTTAGCGGGGTGAACGAACATCCCCTTAACCTTGGTTAGGGCATCCACTCTGCCCAGTATCCTCAAGAGCTTGGGTGAAGTCCGTCCACAGCCACACTTCTCCTCACTGAGCACAGAGCCGTCACCGGTTCTAAACCTAATAAAGGGAGTTGCAAGCTTGTGGGGAAGGGTAACAGTAACGTCTCCCTCTTCTCCCGGCGCTACAGGCTCCTTTGTTTTGGGGTCAATGAGCTCCACTATCAGGGTTTCCTCCAAGTGCATCCCTGAAACCTCGGGGCATTCCCTGGAGATTCCACCCACATCCGCGGTTCCATACATCTGACGAGCAATCATGTCAAAGGTGTCCTCTAAATGCTTTCTGAGACTCTCAGGCAGCGGCTCAGCGGTGAATAAGCCTACTTCTAGTTTGAGGTCGTTTTTGGGATCGATTCCTCCCTTCTTGGCTTCCTCGCCAATCATAGCAAGAAAAGAGGGAGTTCCAGTGAAGGCTGTTGCGCCCAAATCCCTCATTATTATGGCTTGGTATACTGTTTGGCCTACACCCATAGGAATCACAGTGCAACCCATATGTCTTAGACACATATGCAGTCCAAGGCCCGCCGGAACCAAGTGGTAGAGAAAGGCGTTGTGAACAATGTCTCCAGGCCTTATACCACAGGAATAAGCGGCTTTGGCTCCAGCTTCTATTAGTTTTTCTTCTTCATCCGCCATTCCGCCCTCATATATAGGTCCTGGGGAAATGAATATTTCAGAGAGCTTGTTGAGTGGAACGGCTAGAAGTCCTCCAAAAGGCGGATCCCTCTTTTGCGCCTCTTGGAGTTCGGGTTTGGTAATCAATGGAATTTTTCTAATGTCATCAAGCGTCTTTATGTCCTCCGGAGTTAAGCCTGCGCCCTGGTACAATTTTTTGTAGAAGGGAGAGTTATTGTAGGCGTGTCTAAATATGAATAGTAGATTCTTGGTGTCTAATCTCTTCTTCTCCTCCTTACTCATAGTTTCTTCTTTCTTGTTCCAAAAACCCTTGCTTCGGTCAACCTTCATAATCTTCTCCTCAACCATAAAATCAATAATTTTGTAAAATTTTAGTAACCACCATTATAAACCTTTGCATAAACGGAAACGGATGATGTAGATTCCCCCAATTATACCCTTTATTTTTGGGGTTCTAAATTGGAAAACAAGCTCTAGTAAAAGCCCCTTCTTGAAGCAGAATCAAGCGAAACTACATCACTCAGCCGAAAAATCAAACCTACTGTATTAATGCCCATGCTAACAGTTCTAAAATAGCGGTTTAATTAGAATTATGCTGAACTACAGCAAGATGCCTATGGAGCGATTATACACCCTCAAAGAGGCAAAACAACCACTGGGCGCCACGACGCGAA
>JAHQXB010000154.1 GCA_029856435.1 Candidatus Jordarchaeia archaeon | reverse complement strand
TTTAGTTCTGCGTAAATCTCTTTTATTATAGACCACACCTTTTTGGGGTTTTCAGATTGGACCATGCTTCCCTCACAGGCTCTGTATGCCCATGTAAAGACTGAATCTACATCGGTGTTTCCGATTATTCTCCCTGCTTGTCTCACTTCTTCTTCTTTTCCTGCGGGGATTAGGAATCCTTGAATCCAAAGCTGAGATTTTTTACCATATTTCCTGGCAATCTTGACTGTTTCTTGTGAGGCTTGAGATACGAAGTCCAGATCCTTCCGCGCAATGCTCCAGTAGGGGTCGGTTCCGAAAACATCTATTTCTTTTATGGAGCAAACTTTTTCCCAGCTTACACCCTGTTCTTCGGCGGTGTAGAAGGGCATAAGACACACGGTAACAGATTTTTGGGGGTCTACCTTCTTCACCAATTTGGAGGCTTGTCCTAAGAAGTCCAGAATAGATTGCTCTTTGAATTTGAAAACATCCTCGTTGGCCTTGGGGGGCATGTTATAACCGTATTTCTCTCTAAAAAGCTCTCGGCACTTTGGGCAGACACAACTGTAGATCTCCTTGGAACCCGTGATAATGTAATGTGGTTCGTCCCAGAAGAATCCGTCAAAAACTTTCTCGCCGGCCAGTTTTGAAACAGCATCAAAAAAGTACTTTCTAAACCCCTCAGTGTTAAAACAGGCGCCAACAAGGGGGAATGGGACCTCCTTGCTGAGCACTTGGCGGTAATTCACATTATCTTGCAGGAAAACTGAGGGCGCCTCGCCTCCAAAAACTTTTCCAAAGGCCCAAAGGTTCACATAAACCCTCAATCCTAACTCTTTAGCCTTCTGGGCAATTGAAATCACATTGGAATACCAAACCTGATAATCATATTCGCTTACAGCCAACAAAACCGCGTTACAATTATGCTCCATTATCTCCAATAAATCCTCCTCAGCCCTATCTGGAAAATGGAAACCATAATATGCAACACCCAACTCCTTAACCATAACATCACCACTATTTAGCATCCCAAAAGATTTTTTGGGTCACTGGAAATATTCGCAATAATCAATATATTTGACTATACCTTCATAACTTTTGCCTTAAATATTGTATGACGCTTAAAAATAATAACTCAAAAAAGGCTAACAAAAAATAAACACTTAAGATTCATTACTTTGTTAATGGTTTAAATTTCTAAATTAATTGGAGATACCCTCGAGTTACTCAACCATATAAACGAGATGTTTTTATTGTAAAAAGCGGAGGAAAAAACGAGGCGTCCCCTAATGAAGCACGTTTTCACACTTGCAGGCGTGCATGGATCTGGAAAAACTACACTTTTTGAGATAATAAAAAATAAGTTTAAAAATTGGATTTTTTTTCCAGATAACATAAATTCCCCCAGATATCCCTTTGGATCCCGAGATAAACAAATTGCCTTCCGGGCGGAATTATGGTTCTTGGAACAGATGATAAAGAGAAACGAAAAAATTCGAAGCCTCAATGAAGGCATCATTTTCTGCGACAGAAGCCCACTATGTCTGCTTAGCTATTCCTACGCTCTATGCACCGAAGAAGATTACCAAACAATAGAAAACCTGTATAGGGCAATTAAATGGGAAGAAAATACAATCTTCTATCTGCAAGGGAGCCCCGAGAAAATAGTACAGAGAATTATGAACAGGAAGGAACAACATCCCAAAGAGTGGAATGAAACTGATAGAAACTATATTGAAAAGGTATTGGAGGGTTACGAAAAAATATTCAAAAAATTCAATCCAAACGTGATTCGCATCCAAAATGAAGGAGAGATAAACAGAACCGCCCAAGAGATAATTAACAAAATTAGGGGAATCATCTCAACTTGACTCCCAAAAACGCCTGAAATTAGTCTAACAATGCTAAACAAGGCTTTCAAAATCGCCTAAAACTGTGCAAAAACTATACAAGTTTAAAAGGAGGAAGGGCAGGGAAAGAAGCGCCAGGAAACAAATTTTACGTTGTCAAGTTAGAATAAAAACTGTTTTTATGGGAAAAAATAGGAGAGAGGTCGGGTGGGGTGGTCGTCAGGTGGGAGGGTTATTGTGCCTCGCTAATAGTAAGGGTTTCCAAATAGCTGACCAGATGTTCAAGGTCGTCTGCGTATATTCCTTCCCCTTTCCTATAGATTATAAATGAGCCCTTGGAATTAAAGAAGCAGGTTAGCATCTGTCCTGAAGGCAGGGAGTAGGTTCCCCTAAGGGCCTGGATTCTCCCACGTTGTCTTTTCCTAAATATTAAGATCTCAGGGGCACGCTTAATGGCCTCGCCTCTGATTTCTAGGGAGTTCAAGTAGGGGTTTTCCAGATTCGAAATGGTTACCGTTGAAACTTCCTTTGCCTTTCTCATCAGTTTGTCCATTGCCTCATCGCTTAGAGTCATTGGGTCTGCCTTGACTCCAGTGATTTCAATTGTTTTCGTCACGCTTCTCTTAGCTGCAAGGTAGCTTCCTCGTAGCTCAATTACTCCGGTATTGTAGCGTATGTGGATTTCTCCTTTGTCTTGAGCCATAACCGAGACGGGTACTATTCTTCCCCTTTCGTCCAATTTGTAATAGTGGGTGGGATATGACACCACGTATTCTGCTTGGACTTCGCCGTTGAGTTTGCGGGGTTTAAGGAAGCCTTCTTCTGCTCCGTCGCCCCAGAGGTGTTTTTTCATGAGTTTTAGGACCTCGTCTCCATCGAGCTTTGGGTTTTGGAGTTTGTATAGTCTCACTGGGATTCCTATGCCTCTCATTTTTACGAATTCGCCGTTTTTCTTTACTCCTTCGTTGTCGCTTTTTGACATTTTCCTTTCTCCTTTAATCAAATATTTATTTTAGTAGTACTGGTCAATTTCTACTGGAAAAGGGTACCTAAAATATAAAAAATGTATGTAACACATAAAAAATACCTCAATATTACAATTGAACTCCCAAAATTCCCCAAGCACCATCGATAGGATGACAGGTTAAAAACTTGGTAAAGTTGAAAAATCTATATCAAACGGGATATTTATAATTAAAACTTTTTTGGTATATAAGTTAAGCGATTAAATACGAAAAATTTTTAAATTATGTCTGCGTAACGGAAAGAAGCGGTGAAAACGTGATGTGGATGGATTATTTTTTCATGCATAACTAAAATAGCCACCTTCTTTTCTAAAAAATCCACATCCCAACTTGACCAACTTTTTCTAAACAAAAATTTTTTGGAGTAATTTACAATGGAGAAAGTTGAAACAGTAGTATACAAATTCGGCGGCTCCGTGCTAGACAGTGTTTCTAGTATTAAAAAAGTTGCAGAGCTGATAAAAAATGAAAGTCAGGGTAAAAAGAGAATAGTGGTTGTGGTGTCTGCTCTGAAGGGTCAAACTGACGAACTGCTTAAAATGGCTCAACAGCTGGGTTGTAACTCTAATGCTTCCAGCGATCTAGACAACTTACTATCAATGGGTGAAAGAACAAGCGCCCGCCTCATGTGTATAGCGCTTAAAGCCCTAGGAGTTGACGCAGTTTTAGTAGACCCGGAAAGTGAGTTGTGGCCGATATTCACAGATGATAACTATGGAAACGCGAATCCCGACTTGGAACTCACAAAGGAAGCTGTAAAAAATAAGTTGGTCCCCCTACTGGAAGAAAACAAGATACCCGTAATCTGTGGATTCTTGGGAAAGAATCGGAAGGGGCAGATCACAACCCTAGGCCGAGGGGGCAGCGATTTAACTGCAGTGCTACTAGGGAAATGCCTAAACACCAATTCAGTAATACTGGTCAAAGATGTTCCGGGCATAAAGTCAGGTGATCCTAAGAAAGTTGAGAAAGCAAACACTGTTAGGGCTCTAGATACACTGGAAACCCAAATTTTATCCTCCTCGGGAGCCAAGATAATCCAGTCAAAAGCCCTCCAGTACAAATCTGAAGACTCAGTAATTCGCATCGTAGGTATAAACAACGGAAAAATCACCGACGAAGGCACAACGATCACGGGCAAGAGCCAACCAGAACTAGAGATATCAATAATGGAAAAACCGGTTCAACTAATCACAATAATAGGAGATAATGTAACTGAACCAAAACTACTATCCACATTTTTTGAGGACCTCCACAAACAAAAAATAGAAGTATTGGGCGCAACCCTAGAATCATGGTGCATAATGCTCCTAGTTGTTGACGATCCCCAGCTAAACCCATTCAGCGTGGTGCACGAGTTAATAAGCAAGAGAGGAATAGGAAAATCAGCAACCTGCTACGATAACCTAAACCTAATATTCATAAAAGGACAAGACTTTGTGAAAATCCCTGGAATAATCTCCAAAATAACATTACCACTAACAAAGGAGAAAATTAACATCTACAGCCTCCTTCCCACAGCCAGCAGCATAAAAGTTCTAGTACACTCCAAAGACGGAGAAAAGGCATTAAAACTAATCAAAAATAGCTTCCAAATAAGCTAACCCTCCTCGTCCCAACAAAAACCGAAAAAACTTAAGAGCATTTAAATTCCCATCACAGGGAATCAAAAACCGAAAACAATAATTGGCCTATAGGACTTCAAGGTAAACACCAGAAACACTGTAAATGTTCAAAAACCTATGAAAGGTTAAATCTCCAAACATGACATCTCTAGGGGTTAACCCAGCCATATTAACAATAGGGAATAAAAAGGGAATTGTGCGGGGGCCTTCCCTCGGTGGCGCCCGCATAATTCCCTTTTCTCCCTCCTCTTGTGGATCGCATGGGTGAGCTTGATTTTTGTGAGAGGGAGTGATTTTGATTCATTAGTTTTGGGATTAATGTGGTGTTCCTTTAGTTAAATATTGTTCTTTTCTTATTTATATTTTTCTAATAGTTAATTTTTGTTGGATTGTCGTTTATTTTTAATTTCTTTGTGAATTATTTTGAATTTAAGAATTATTCTTTTTGGTAATAAATTTTTCCCCTTTTCAATAATTTTTGTTGAAAAATGATTACTTTTTGAAAAATGAGTCCGAGGTAATAGTATTTATTGATAACTTATATTCCACCAATATGTGGATTGAATAAAAGTTTACTCAGCTTAAAACAGTAAATATATCTGTTCTGACCCAACATTAACATAGGTAACTTTGGGTCTTCCTCCCCCGGTTTTATGGGAAAACCGGTTCGCCCGAGGAACGATTGAAGCAGGCACATCTCCCCTGCTTTCGGTGGGAGGATGTTCCCAGTTGTGGCCCTGTCCTCTTTTGGGCTTTTTCGAACTTTCCGCATTCCGGGCTGGAATCGGCCGCACAATATGTTATGCGTATGGTTGTTTTTTGAGGAATGTTGGATTTAATGGTTTTTCTTTAACGTTAACAGTTGGAAGTTTCTCAAGATAACAAACTTTCTAAATAGAAGCAGTTTTAACATCCCATATGGTATCTAAGCTATTCCGTCTAAAAGCCGGCCGAGATGATTGGAGGATTAGAAAAAGGAGTCTATTATAGGTGAGAGATATAAAACTTAGAAGTATCTACTGAGCTCTAAGAGCTTGAATGTTTTATCCATTTTGTGTGAATTTCCTATTACATTTGAAGGAAGCCCAAGGTTATGGAAGGTGGCGTAGTGCTTGCATCAATGCCTCCCCCGGTTGCTCCCCTTTTCATTGTACTTTTGTCTTTCTTCTCGTAAAGGCGCTTTAAATTAGTTCATTTATCTTTAGGTGAATTTATAGTCTTATGTTTAAACAGTCCCCCTGAATGTTGTTTTTGGTTGTGTTCCTCCTTTAAATCTACCTATACCCTGCCCCTTTGCCTCTATTCTTAGCACGCGAAGGTGTCAAAAAGTTGGGAAACCTCCGCCTTCCTAAGGTCCATCACAAAAACATTCCTTCAAAAAAGGGACTTTGCCCAACTTATTGATTTATAGACCTTATTTTCGAATTTAGAGTCCAAAAATGATGGCTGGTACGAGTGCAATCTTTATTGGTAAAGGGATATGTTTTTTTAATGGTCAGACTTCAAGTTTAAAACATACTAATCTCTTTATGTGTATACTTTCCGGGATGGTTGAGATTTTGTATATTAAAGGTCAAAAAATTTTGGTAACTGGTGGAACTGGCTTCATTGGAAGTCATCTGGTCGACAGATTAGTTGGTATGGGGTGCGATGTAACTATTCTGGACGATCTCTCGAATTCCACTACAGAGTATATTCAGGGCTACCTGAGTAGAGGCCGCGTGGAGTTTGTTGAAGGAGATGTTAGAGATTTTGAAACCGTGGAAAGCTGTCTTGATGGCTGTAGCATTGTTTTCCACTTCGCAGCTCAGTATGATGTTCGGAGGAGTGTTTCAGACCCATTGTACGATTTTAGCGTCAATGTTAAAGGAATGATTAACATACTCGAAGCAATGCGGAAGAGAAATGTCCTAAATCTGGTTTTTGCTTCCAGCGGCGGAACCCTGTACGGATTAGCTGAGGCTATTCCCACACCTGAGAACTACCCTCCGCAGCCTATTAGTCCCTACGGGGCTGCGAAGGCAGCTTCTGAGATGTATATTTCCGCGTATTGTGCTTGTTATGGCTTCTGCGGGATATCCCTAAGATATGCTAACATAATAGGACCTAGGAGTTCACATGGGGTTATTTTCGACTTTTACCAAAAGCTAAAGAAGGACCCCAAAAGACTTGAAATATTGGGCGATGGAAACCAGAGAAAATCTTACATGGATGTTTCAGAGTGTGTTGATGCTTCAATTTATGTCACAGAGAAAGCTGAAAGAGGGTTCAATGTTTTTAATATAGGTTCAGAGGAGTGGGTCACTGTAAACTACATAGCAAAAATTGTGATAAATGAGTTAAAACTTAAAGATGTGCAACTTAGTTACACTGGAGGAGAACAGGGATGGACTGGTGATGTACCCCTCGTACTACTTGACATATCTAAACTCAAAGGATTAGGTTGGAAACCCACCATGCGAATAGACGAAGCGATAAGGAAATATGTTAGGTGGATTGTAGAGAAATACGGCCCCATTTAAAATAAAGATACTTCAGCACACATCCTAAAAAACGCCGTTTATAACCGTTTTAAAATAAGTGGACACAAAATAGTCAAACATCCAAAAATATGGGGGCTGTCCTTGATAGGAGCGGAATGGCCCCGACAAACTCGTGAGGAGTCTAAACGATGTGGTGAAAACCTGGGTCTACATATGTCTACATTTGGCATCGTAGACCACAACACTCTAATTGATGTTCTTAAAAAAGTTAGCAAAGCTTGCTCTCAAAAAGGGAAGCGGTGAAATTGAAGTGTAGTCGATGTGGATTATGCTGCCATAATACCGAGATGCTTCTATCCAACAGAGACATAGCTAGGCTTGAAACCTTAGGATACAACCGCGAAGACTTTACGATAACTACTCCTGAAGGTTTCCATCAACTCCGAAACATAAATGGTAAATGCTTCTTTTACTATGATGGGTGTTCTGTTTATCCCTCCCGTCCTGAAGGGTGTTCCTATTACCCGATAATACTAACTTTTGATGGAAAAAGTTGTCTGGTAGACGAAGATTGCCCAAACCATCACACAGTTACAAAAAGAGAAATTAAAGAAAAGTGCAAAAGGTTAAGAGCGTTTTACAGAGAAATATTGAAGGAAGCAATGGGCACTTCAAACCAAAAATCTGTAGTTTAATCTTCAGAACTATTTGGAAACACAAATGCTGAAAACTTTATTCTTCGGGTGGGGGAATCTCGATTTCTTCATTTCCAATTTTTAAAGTTACTCCAATAGGTAAACCTTTTCTAATTGATTCCGAAATGATGCAAAAATTACGAAACACACCAATGCACCATTCCTTCAACTCTTGAAGATCCCTTTCAGTTGATGGTTCCACCTCCAAAACCACATCCACCCTCTCAATTCTCACCCTCTCCTTTACACGAGTATACTTCCCCCTAACTTTAGCGTGCATTTTCTTCAAATTCACATCAAATTTGCTTAAAGAAAAAATAAGTGAGGAGGAAAGGCAGCCACCAACTGCTAAAAGAAAATAATCAGCAGGATTTGGGGCGCTATCCGTCCCGTGAGGTTCCAACTCGTCTATCTCAACCTCATGAAAACCATCCAATTTAGCTTTAAACTTTAACTGGTGCTGCCACCAAATGTCTGCCTCGAAAAACTTGCTTTTAGGCCTGCCAGACAACTCTCTACCTCCTTAAAGCTTAAACCCAACAATTGGAAGAGCATAATATAAATTTTGAGGAAACAC
>JAHQXB010000122.1 GCA_029856435.1 Candidatus Jordarchaeia archaeon | reverse complement strand
CGGTTTCCTTTGTGGTTCTCTTTCCTTTATTGTTCCTTCTTTTTCCAGAAAGGAGCCTTAATAGGGCTTATTTCCAATGGGAACAGAGACCTCTTTTCCCTAGGGGAATTATCCTCAAAAAAATCCCCAAATCCCAAGGTGCACTAAAAACTTTTTATGCTCTTCTATTTTAGTTGTGATATGTAGTCGCTGATTTTTCTTTTCCATTTAAGGATTTCTAAAGCCATTTTTTCGCCTACTTCCTTTTTAATGGGTGCGTCTTTGTCTAGTTTTGTGAGGTCCTCCAACATTTTTTCCATCTGGATAATGCTGGAATCAAAGTGTCCCAATAACAGAATTATTCTTTCTCTGGCGTCGGCCAAGTCAAAATAGACTTGTTGTCTAGTTGCTCCCGTTAGAAGACGATTTAGCGACATGTCCAACTTCCTTTCGATTGTTACTGCACTATGAAACTTTTGAACATTTTCACTGGACATTTTTCCTATTCTAGAAAGGGTTTCCTCAACTTTTTGAGCCAATTCTCCTATCTCTTTCTCCGCCTTTTCTTTGCTGGAGCCCCAAACCTTCAACTCTATTCCTTCAAGGCCGCCTGCCACTTTTATCCGCTTCACCACCTTCTCCCCCTCCACTAAGGAGAGAAGCCTAGCCTCAAAACCATGAGGAGAATCGCCACTTCTGTCAGAAAAATCCACACAATACGTTTTTAGAGAAGTAGCAGCGTGATACGCCACCCTGAAAAGATCTAAATGTTCACCCTTCGCTTTAACAACACGTGAAGCTTCACTTAAACCCATAACCAACTCGTCAACATCAGCTGACAACATATCCTTTCCCGTCACGAAACAGTAATTAATAATGAATAACAAAAAATTTAACTCTTTCGAATACTATAACCTGCAAAAGTGAGAGAAGCGGAGTAGCTCCTACAAAGCTGTTGGCGAGAAGGCCCCCGACTTTTAGTCGCAGGGAGTGTCAATATACCTATCTATCTTGAAAATTATCTGATTTGTTTTAGGGTTTCTTCCAGTTTTTGTAGTGCTTTTTCTATGTCCTCTTTTCTTGTTCCAATTGCTGCATTCATTGTGATGTAGGCTGTGTGGTACTTTTTGCAGCAAGACCCGTAGCTTGTAGGCCCTAATGCTCTGGGTCCAGTTACTCGCAGGTTATACAGTGCACCTCCAACTTTTGCGGGGTCTCTATTGGTGAGTGACATGGCGCAAGCTATGGGATTATATACATTTAGAACTCTCTCTCCATATTCTTCTGCGATTTTTTTGAGGTTCTCCTCTAGATATTTTCTGTTCTTTTCCTGTTCGTCTCTGAGGTCTTCGTATTTTTTGATCCCCAAAGCTAGTATCGCAGCTAGGAACTGTGCTACTGGTGCCGCGGTGGCCCTGCCTGCATACTGTTCATTGATTTGTTCTATGGTTTCTCTCTCAGGCGTGGCAACTATTGCCCCGCCTACCGGTGTAAGGAAGTTTTTGTCGGTACTCTGAACAACGGCGTCCACTCTTCCAGCGTCTACCGCTGACCTTATTCTTTTCATTATTTCTCTGCTCTGAACCCCATAGGCATTGTTAATTATGTGGGGGATGTTGTGTTCCTTTGCGATTTTAGCTATTTCCTTAACATCGTCAGGTTCACGGGGTGGGAAAAAGGTGGTTGTGGACAGAATTGCCAGCGTCTCCTCGTTTATTGCCTCCTCCACTCTCTCTGGGGGAACGATTACCGCATCGCCCTTAATTTCGCCCTCGACGATTTTAGTTTCCAGCCCTATAAGCTCTATTGCTTTCAGTGGCGACCTGTGGTCAATGCGAGGGTGAACTACATGTTTTCCTCTTCTCTTTTGTCTCATAGCGGATATTGCGAGTCCAATCGACATTCCCGTAGGTAGGGGAAGCAGGAAGGCGTATTTTAAGTTTGGGGCTCCGAGTCTTCGGATAGCGTCAGAGGCCAGCATGTTTGCTAGAGAATACATTATTGAGGCTCCGGGTGCTTTAGGTTGGGGAGCGTATATTTCGCCGCTGCGTCCAACTCCGTGACAGAAATTAGCTGCTAGTTCGGAAACAAGGGGCGAAGCTACTCTAGCTTCTCTTTCTCCTACCCTGGCTGCTTGGGGATCCTTATCCGTGTCCATCATGGATAGAATCGTTAGTAAGAGCCTTATTTGGGAGTCACTCCACCCTTCTTCAGGTATGTTTCTCTGTTCAAATAGTATGCGTAGGGAATCCAGTTGAGATTCCAAAATAATGGCGCCTCTATCCAGCATATTGTGGGGGATAAGTCCCTTCATATATTTTTCAATTAGTTCCCTCAAATTAAGGCCTCCCTCAGAATTTACGTTGCTTAAACTTTCTTATGAAAACTTCTTCGTTTTCCAAAACTGGTTTTTCGAATTTTATTATAACAGCGCCTTTACCACCAAATGTGTCCACTACTTTTCCACGATTTCCCTTTTCTGTGGTAGCAGTCTCCTCTAACAGTTTTTCAGCTCCATATTTGGTTTCTGCCAGACCCACGACTACGCTGCCCTTGGAGTGAACAGGGACTTTCACTCGGCCCTTTTTTATTTTTTCAATAAAGAATTCTGTTATTCCAGTGGTAAGTTGGGACACTTTTCCGCTGCCCGCGATTCTTAGGGTTGTTGGGGGCAAATCTAGGCGGGAAACAAGCAGGGGTGTCCCCTCTTCCGCAACCACGCTTTCGCCGAGGCCGAAAAAGGCATCATAAGTATCTTCGTTTCCCACCTTCTCTATGAGGATTTTTTTCTCATCAAATGTTTTGAAGGGAATCATGGTGGCGGTGACTGTGGGCATTCCCACGGTGAGATGTACTTGTACACCGGGGTGGAGAGAATATTTGAACAATTTGTTCATCTTTATTCTTCCAATTAGCTGGTTGGTTACCTTTAGGGTTCCGGGTGTTCCAGCGTAGCATCCTCGATAAATCTTTTCGGGTTCAGGGCCTGTTATGTTGATGCCCACTCGGTCTCCAGCTTGAGCCTCATCTACTTCTTCTCTGAAGATTTGGATAGACTTCACTTTTGCGTTTTGTTTTATGGGCATAATCTCAATTTCGTCACCCACAGAAACTTTGCCCCGATGAATGGTTCCCGTTATCACTGTTCCCGCTCCTTTGATGCGAAAAGCGTGGTCTATGGGCATCTTAAAAGGGCCCCCCTTTTCCCTTTTTGGAGGCGATAAAACGCTTAAAAGAGCTTTTTTGAGTTCTTCCAATCCCGCGCCAGTAACTGCAGAAATAGGAATTATGGGCGTTCCCTCCAAGGCAGTTCCCTTAAGAATGCTCCTAACCTGTTTCTTTACTGTTTCCAGTTTTTCGGGGGAAACTAAATCCATTTTGCTTAAAGCTACAAGCACCCTGTTTATCCCGAAACTTTCAAGAATAACTATATGCTCACCGGTTTGAATTTTTGGGCCTTCATCAGCTGCCACCACCAGAATTGCGGCGTCAATTATATTTGCTCCAGCCACTACACTTCTTATTAGCTCGGCGTGGCCTGGAGCATCAACCAAGGTTACTAGGTAACTGTTCAGACGGAAGGATGTGAAACCTAGGTCTATCGAGATTCCCCTCTCCTGCGCTTGGGGATGTTTGTCCAGTCCTGCGGTAGAAACTACTTCACTTAGGGCCCTTGCCACCTGAGTTTTTCCGTGGTCAATGTGACCCAGAAGCCCTATGTGAACTGGAATGGTTTCAGGCACGTATCAATCCTCCCATTGAGAAATTATGATTTCTACTATATGGTTTGGGGGGGACTATGGGTCTTTTTCCCGCTTTTTTCTTCTTAATCCCTCAATAACTTTTTTCTCGTAGGGTGCTAGGGGGTTAAGTTTGGATAGCTCTTTTAGCTGTTTAAACTTGGGGTATCCTGCTTCCTGTTCTTTTTTCCACTCTTCTGCGAAGGCTCCGCTTTTTATTTCTTCAAAAATCTTTTTGAGATGTTCAACGATGGGGTCGAATTTAAGGGTCAAGCTTCTACTGATTGATCCATATTGGCTAGTTTGGGAGTGTAACTCCATTTGCCCCGCAATTCCCGTTTCGGCAAAGGTTTGGAAAACAAGTCCCAGCTCGCCTGACATGTACAACTCTATTAGTACAGCTTCTGGAGGGAGGCCGGCTTCTACCAAAATTTGAAAGGCAGCCATCAGAGTTCTGCCGATGATTGGGCCCGTGCCCTGTTCTGTAAATAGGTCCATGTAGGCCTCCTGAGCCATGGTGACTTCAAGTACGCCCACCCTAGTGGAACCTATAGCTTTTGCCAAAGCCAAAACTATGTCTTTGGCTCTTCCGCTGGCATCATTCTCCACTGCTATAAAACTGGGGAACCCCTCTCCCTTAACGAATAGTTCACGCACATATTTTCCAATCATTCTGGGTGCTAGCATAACCACATCCACATTACTGGGGGGTTTGATTAAGCCAAAGCCTATGTTGTAACCCGACGCAAAGTTGAGAGTCTTTCCCTGCGATAATTCGCCTTGGATTTCCTTCTCATAAACTTGTGGCATAAGCTCGTCTGGAATGAGAAATGATATTATATCGGCTTTGCTGGCGGCTTCCCTTATGGGATAAATTTTGAAGCCATCAGCCTCTGCCAAGTCCCAATAGGCGTCTTTAATGTTCCCTATTATTACATCTAGGTGGTTGTCTCTCATATTTAGCGCCTGAGCACGGCCCTGATTACCATATCCTATAACTGCAATAACCTTATCCTTCAATATTGATAGATCCGCGTCTTCATCATAGTAAAATTTCACCAATTTCACCACCACGAAAAATTTGGTATTTTCCAGCTCATAATCAAGTAAATACTTCTAGCATATATAAAAAATCCTAAATTATGTGTGCATTTTGGACAAGTAAACAATTATGATTCTCCACCGCAAACGAGAGGTGAGTTATCCAGTATTTTTCTGCCAAAAAAAGGTTTACTCATTTTGCGATTTTCAGCACCTGCTTGTAGTACTTTTTGTCTGGAATGTGGGTTAGAGTAATTTGGTGGAATGTTTTTTTAGGAGTCTCAACTTTTTCCAGTGTTCCTTCCACCAGCACCTTTTCGTCTTTTTTAACCTGCATTTTGTACTCTTCTACATAAGTGATTATTCTTTCAATGTTGTCTGCTCCCCTCCCCTCAATGAGTTCTAGGACTTCTATGGGGTAAATGGCGGGCATAAAGTAGGACTCCCTGTCCTCTCGAATGATTGCCTTCGCCTTTATCCATCCTATTCCAGTTATTCGCATCTCTGGATGATACTCATTTCTTATTTCGTTCCAGGCCCTGACGGGTTCAAACTCAACCTTAACTCTCCTGCCCAGCTCCTTTGAATCATAAAGGGCATAGATACGCTTTCTCCTCTCGTACCATTCATACTCCTTGAGGGTATAGTTTTCGAACCGCCAATTTTTTTGTTCTGTCCTCTCATCAAAAAAATCAAACTCGTTTTTTAGCACACCCTCCCGATCTTTGTAGAGGTCATCTAAAACCTCTACGAGTTCTTCAACCTTGCTGCCGCCGTAGATAACGTAGTCGAGATCACTATAATTCAAATTGTAAAAGCCGTGCAGGAGGGAGCCAAAAACACCGAAGTCTGAAGGCTTAAGCTTTGAGTGGTTAAAAATCAATTCCAAAACATTTGTCAGGGTCCTCATCAGGTTGTCCTTGGGCTCCTGCTCCAAAATTTCTTCAAGCTTCTGGTCAGGTTTACGGAGCTCCACTATTTGTTCCTCTCTTATTCCTACAAGCTGGCGTTGGAGGGGCTCATAGAAAAACTGGTATTGGGGATAATTTTCTTGAACAAATCTAAGCCCCCCATCCGAATAGAATTTGTAATACTTTAGTGGGAGACCTGTGCGCACCGCTTTGGGCTCCACCGCCCTATATATGGTTTCTGGAGCGTACTCTACATCACATATGCAGGCGTGGGGAGGATGATCATATCCGTAAACTCTGAATATGATACCCTCCCGCGAAATGGGGGCATCCTTGTCCCTCACTTTTAGCACCATTCCCTGCATCACTTCCTTTAAAAAATTGAAACCCCGCCTTTTTTCAGCTTTTAATCTTACTTGATAATATTTTCGATTGGAGAACTGGATAAACTATTTATTGGCCAAAGGTATTCTTTGCCTACTCCGGAACCCACAACTATGCGGTAACTAGTTTCACCTGTTTTTAGGTTCTCCACCTTTTCAAGCATACCTCTAACTTTTATCTTCTCACCTACACTTGCGAAATCTCTGAATTGCCCAATCATGCTCACAACCTTGCTAGGCTTTTCCACGCCGCATTTTTGTTTTAACTGGCAGTCGTCCACCTCATAGATTGATGGGCGAAACATGGATTCATCATTACTTGTTACTCGACATGTGGCTTCAATTGGCATTATGGCTTCGTACTTGTATTGTCCAAACTTTTCCTTCATTTCCTCAATTTTTCTGGTGGCATTAATTACAAACCTTGTGTTCTGATATACACCCCTGTTTCGCCTAATAGAGTCAAACTCGTCCACCTGGAGAATTGATACTACACCCTTGCTGTACAGGTTGTGGAATGCGTTCTTAACCTTTCTGAAGTTCTCAGCTCCATAAATACAAATGTCGATGTCGCTTTGTTGGTTGTGCATCTGGAGGGAAATGGAGCCGTGAATACCAAAATTCTCTACTGGTACTCCGGATTCTTTGGAAAGCATTTCTATGACTTCTACTGCTTTTCTCTCAAGCTCATCGTGGTCTTGCTTTTCCAAAAGGCGTTTCAAGCGTTCGCTGGGAACATAAATCTCTTTAATGTGTTTTTTGGGAACAGTCACCAGTTCCTTTCCCACGTAAGGGTTAAAGTAGACGGCGTCTGGAATGATTTCTTTAAGTGAGGAGATGACGGAAGCGTATATTTGGGGCGAGTAGAGCTTCTTTGGCCTTACCAGTGGAGTGTTGCCCAGCTGCCACTCGTAGGGTAGCCAAGGCACTTTAAAATGGCTTTGAAGTTCTTTAGGAATATACTTGATAAATGCGATTACCCTATCCTCTGGGTGAACGTATCCAATGGTGTAAAAAATGAATCCCTCTTTAGTAAAAATTGCGTCGCCATCCCGGGGTACCCATTCAGAAATTTTCACCATTAATCACACTCTTTACCTTCTTGATGAACTCCTTCTCAGCCTGTTCCAGAGTGAACTTCTTCTCAGTTGCTTCCCTAACAAAACCTTTCCTCAAAGCACTTATCCGCCGAGCCAGCATCTTGTCGCCTTTTTCCTCCAAAATTTTTCCAGCGATTCTGCGTGTAAGACGGTCTATTTCCTCAGATTTGCCCGCCTTATACAAGACTTTGGGCTTCCCGCTCTTTTGAGGTTTCCCTTCTTTGAGTTTCTGGAGAATTATTTTAACAGAATCTTCCACTGATTCCTTGGATCTGTCAATACTGGCAATAGGCTGATCCCACTTATACTTTTTACCAGGAATATCAAATTTGTCATGGATCCTATTTATGACCTCGGAGGGTATGGGCTCTCCCCGTTCCCTATTCCACTTTAGAGCAAGCTCCAGGGGGGCATATATGTGGACTATGGCATAATCCGCTCTGTTTTTCTCTGCAATTTTTATGAGGTCACGCCGCATAGCATTGTAATAGTTTGTATCATCACTGATTACCGTTTTTTCCTTGCTAAGAAAATAATCTACCATGTGTAGTGTTGTTTCCCTTATGAACTCTTCCCGCTGTGGGTTGAACATCTCAACATGTGCGGGAACAAGTCGACGAATGTCGTCGGAACCCAAAACAACAGTGGGATAGCTACATTTCTCAAGTTCAATTGCTAGCCTTCTTGCAATCAGAGTTTTTCCTATGCTCGGTATACCGCAGAAAATTATAAGCAATACTAGCTCAACACCTTACTATTTTAGCGTCATCCTCAAAATAAGGAACATACCCCCCACTTATAAAAGTAATATTACATAAAAAAGACGATCAAAACCACGTGATTCAACTTCACTTGAAGCCCTCATGCTTGGGGAGCGTTGCTTCCCCAAAAAATATGAGAAATAGAAGGCTTCCACGGTACCAACAAACTTCTTAAAAGGAATAGTCGGTAAGCAAATATGAATTATAACTTAAAATTGATAGCCACAAACTTTCAGAAACGCTATCCCAATGTTCAGCCATAGATTTAATAGTTTCAACTACGTTTTCTACTTTAAAAATAGCTCTTTTTGGAGGCTGTAGCTTTGAAGTTTCCCGTAGCTCTAACAATTGCGGGTTCAGATTCTGGTGGAGGTGCAGGAATCCAGACTGATCTAAAAACTTTTGCAGCACTAGGTGTTCATGGAACTTGCGCCATCACAGCAGTTACCGCCCAGAATACTTTGTTTGTGCGAGACATCCACCCCATTCCCCCAGAAATTGTAATGGCTCAAATCGATGTGGTAGCCGACGATATAGAAGTGGACGCAGCTAAGACTGGGATGCTTTATGAACCAGAAGTAATAAAGCTGGTCTGCAATGAAATAAATGAACATGGCTTTCCCCTGGTAGTGGACCCCGTAATCTGGGCGGGCTCTGGCGACAGGCTGGTTACCCCGGCTGCTGAAAAAATGATTATAAAAAATCTCATTCCCTTATCCCAAGTAGTCACCCCAAACGTTACTGAAGCCTCGGTAATAGCTGATACTATGATTAACTCGGTTAAAGATATGGAGGAGGCGGCACGCGTCATCTCAACCCTCGGCCCAGAAGTGGTAGTGATTAAGGGAGGACATCTGGAAGCCACGGGCAAAACCGTCGTGGACGTAATGCTTTACGGAGGAAAGATAAAACTTTTTGAGAAGCCCAGAATCGAAGAACCTGGAACTCACGGAAGTGGCTGCAGCTTCTCCGCAGCTATAGCAGCATATATGGCTAAAGGTTGCGAGCCAGCAGACGCAGTGTTCCACGCGGAAAAATTTATTGATGAGGCGGTTGGGCATCCAGTAATGGTGGGGGGAGGAAGAAAACCAGTTAACCCTACTTATTGGCTTGAAATAGATGCCGAAAAGTGGAGGGTCGTCCAAGATTTGGATGCAGCAGTGGCAATGATGGAAGCCACACCCAATTTTGGAGAATTCATTCCAGAGGTGAGAACAAACGTTGGTATGGCTCTGCCAAACGCTAGAGACGCAAAGGACGTGGCTGCGGTGGATGGTAGAATAATGAATTATCACGGACGGGCTAAGCCCTTAGGGTGCATAAAATTCGGCTCCTCCAGCCACATAGCGGGGATCATCTTGTCAGTGATGGAACACGACCCGACCATGAGAGCTGCGGTTAACATAAAGTATTCTGAGGAAATAATCAATGCCTGTGTGGAGCTGAATTTGATAATTTCCACCTTTGACAGAGGAGAAGAGCCAGCGGATATTAAAGAGCAGGAAGGCAAAAGTTTGCCTTGGGGTGTTAAAAGAGCAATTGCCTCCATTGGCCGTGTACCCGATGTGATATTTGACCGCGGGGGTATCGGCAAGGAAGCTATGGTCAGAATATTAGCGCCAACAGCAAAGGAAGCCGTGGAGAAAGCCATCAGAATAATACAAAAAGTGGGAAAAAAGGGCTAAAACCCGGAAAAGCATTGGGTACCCTTAAAATAGACGAAGTACAGTATAGTTTAGTTTTTCGGTGAATGGTCTCGAAAAATTTTAAGCTCTTTTATGAAAACCTCAAAATCTATGGTGTTGTTTTGTTAGTTTGGGTGGTTTTGTATGTATTTTACTTTAACTTTTATTGTTGTAAGTACTGTTATCGCTAGTTTAGTTTCGCTGGTGGGAATTTTCACTCTAGCTTTTAATAGGTCTTTTTTGGATAAGATTCTCTTTTTCCTGATAGCCTTTGCCGCTGGAGCCCTAATGGGTGGAGCCTTTTTCCACATTTTACCAGAATCTGTTGAAAACCTAGAGCCTCTGAGTTTCTCAATTTTACTGGTAGTGGGCTTTGCTTCCTTCTTCCTGCTGGAGCGAGTTATCTATTGGCGCCACTGCCATGAAGGAGTTTGCGACATTCATCCCTTCACCTACCTAAACCTCATCGGCGACGGAATACACAACCTAATAGACGGAGTTCTTATAGCGGCTAGCTACATGATAAACATAAACTTGGGGGCAGTGGTTACCCTAGCAGTTCTTGCACACGAAATACCCCAAGAGATCGGAGACTTCGGCGTACTGGTATACGGCGGATTTGGGAGAGTTAAAGCCCTAGGTTACAATCTTCTCTCCGCCCTAACAGCCATAGCGGGGGCGCTCATCACATACTTTTTATTAAAAGACATTGTAATAACGGGAGACTACACCCGCATTGTATACTCTGTTTTGGCATTCGCAGCGGGGGGTTTCATATACATAGCGTGCTCAGATCTAATCCCTGAACTCCACAAGGAACCTAATTTAAAAAGATCACTGGCATCCATAGCCATATTCCTAATAGGAATAATGTTACTATTAACACTAAAATACGTTCTGGGATAAAAATTATATTCCCAACTTCCTAGAAGTGAATCGGCTGGGAAGGGATTGAATATTTATCGCTGCCTGTTGTCTAAATATGGATTAGTGTTCCTGCCTCGCCTTTCAGTGCTTTTTCTCCCTGTTCCAAAGAGGATATTATTACCCTTTTTCCTCCCCCTGTTATGAATTTCACAGCGGCCTCTATTTTGGGTTTCATGCTCCCCCTTCCGAACTGTTCCTGTTCCAAGTATTCCCTTGCCTGGACTATGCTCATTTCTTTGAGGAATTTCTGGTTTGGTTTTCTAAAGTTTATAGCAACACCCTCCACATCGGTAAGAATTAACAGAGTATCCGCCCCAACGCTGGTGGCCAGCCTTTCTGCGCTCAAATCTTTATCAATCACAGCCTCCACCCCCTGAAGTTTGCCCTCCTCACCTACCACGACAGGTATTCCACCTCCACCCGCCGCTATAACTAAAACACCGTCGTCATATAATCTCTTTATGGTGTCAATCTCCACTATGAATATTGGCTTAGGGGAGGGGACCACTCGTCTGTACCCTCTACCAGCGTCATCCTTGAGAATCCACCCCCTCTCCTTCTTCATTTTTTCAGCTTCCCAAACAGTGTAAAATTGACCCACAAACTTTTCAGGATTTTTAAATGCAGGATCATTCTTATCGACCACTACCTGCGTCACAATGGTTATAACGGGAATGTCTAATCCCACCTTTCTCAGCTCGTTCCGCAAAGCCTGCTGAATCATGTATCCAATCATGCCCTGACTCTCAGCTCCAAGCACATCCAAAGGCATAGGCGGCAAAATATCGGAACATCTCTCGTTTCGAATCAGTATATCACCCACTTGGGGCCCGTTTCCATGTGTTATTATTATTTTGAACCCATCCCTAATCAGGCGTACCAGGTATTCGGCGGTTTTTCTAATATTCTCAAACTGCTCCTCAGCAGTACCCCTATCCTTGTACCTGAGAATGGCGTTGCCTCCAAGAGCTACACAAACCTTTTCCAAAACAGACACCCTTAAACTACACATAGCCTAATTGGCTGAAATTATTTTTAGATGTAGGTAGTATATTTTATCATAGTAACTCTTATATCTTGTTCTACTGAGATTTGTTTTGAGGGTTATTCTTGAAGGAAGACTCTGCTAAAAGCATAAGTGAACAGATGAGAACCTATTTTCCCTACACGCCATATCCTCAACAGGAAATGTATATGAGGGATGTGGCATCGCTGGTTGAGAAGGGGGGAATAGGTTTTCTGGAGGCTCCCACAGGTTTTGGTAAAACCATTGCCATACTTGCAGCCACTGTGGGAACCCCTTACCGCGTTTTTTACTACTCCAGAACCCACGCCCAGATGAGGCAGGTTGCTTACGAATTGGAAAAGATTAACGAGCTGGGACACAACATAACGGGTGTGGTTAGAGGATCTCGTGTTCAGCTCTGCTTAGATGAGGATTTGAGGCGCTCCAACGACTATTTTTATGCTAGTGAAACCTGTCTTTCCCGGATTAGAAGCTTGGAGGATGATAGGAGCCTTGTGGAAATCGCTTCCTCCCGACCAGAGGTCAACCTGACCAGTAATGAGAAGCTCCCCTCAGGGATGGATCTTTACTGTAAATCCGAAATGGGAGAAATTGAAATCCCTTCAATCATTCCCAAAGATGCGCCTACTCTGGCTAGTGTAGAGAGCCTGCTTCACTACGGCTTGGAACACAAGGTGTGCCCCTACTATCTTGCGAGGCTACTCGCCCAGATTTACAAGGTGGTCATAGGGGCCTACAACTACCTGTTTATTGATTCTAACTATCAGAACCAAATAGTGGTTTTGGACGAAGCGCACAACATGGAGGATTTCCTAAAAGACACCGTGTCCTTCACCCTCTCCCACCTCACAGTTGAACAGGCTCTAGACGAAATAAAAGAGGTCAGCCGCCCATGGGCTTCAGATGTTGAGATGTTTCTTGCCTTCCTTCTCAGATTCTTTAACCATGCAGATTTTAAAGACGAGGAACTTTTAACCAGGGAACTCATTCTAAATGAGATGAATGAACACGGATTAACAAGGGAGCGGATAAAGAACTTCCTTGACAGTTGGCCCATTATTTTAAACATTCAGCGTGAGTTAATAGCTCTACGGGGAAGAATAATTATACTGGATAGGCTGAGAACCTACTGGGTGTACCACTTCTTCGAAAACTTCCTCCAGTCCAGTGAACAGTTTTACGTTGGAGTATGGAACCTGAGATACAAGAAAAATCCCCAATTGGAGTGGCTCTGCTTGGAGCCAAAAATTGCCTTTGACCAAATTTTAAGCGAAAATCCCAGAACAGTCATACTAACAAGCGGCACTCTCTCACCCCTAAAAGGAACCGCGCAAAGACTGGGACTGGAGAATCCCCTCCTACAGAGTTATCCCACAATAATACCCGAGGAGAACATCCTCATTCTCAGCATAGGTCGAGGACTAAACAAAAAAGCACTCACCACAAAATACGAGCTTAGAGAGGACAAAGAAACCATAATCGACTATGGAAAAACCATAACTGCACTCATAAATGTTATCCCAAATGGAACCATAGTCTTCTTCCCCTCATATGAACTTATGGAAAGCATGCTTGAGCTGTGGGAAAAAAGTGGGATACTAGACGAATTGAAGATCCCAGCATTCTTCGAAACTAGGGGAAGCAAACCGGTTCTTGCAGACATGTATTGCAAAGAAGCCTCTAAAAATAAGGCAGTACTATTCGCAGTGGTGAGAGGAAAACTCAGCGAAGGACTAAACTTCCCAGACGAAACAGGACGCGCCGCCATACTCGTCGGAATACCCTACCCAAATACCCAAGACCCCCGAATAAAAGCGCAAAGAGAATACTACGAAAAGAAACAGAAGGGAATGGGCACCGCATGGTATCTAGACCAAGCATTCAACGCAGTAAACCAATCACTGGGCAGAGTTTGGAGACACAAAAACGACTACGCCATAGGAATACTCCTCGACAGCAGATACACCTACCGCACAAATCAAAGCCGACTAGCATCCTGGCTGGCCCAAAGAACCATATCCATAAGCTCCCACTCCCCATTCATAACCATAGAAAAAATGATACAAGAATTCTTCCAAGAATAACTACCCAACCCAAAATCCGAGCAAAAACACAACAAATCTAATCCTCACACAAAGAAAAAATTGACGGTAAGCCCCCCTGACAAAAAAAGAAGTTAAACCACCTAAAAAAGAAAAAAATTTGGGTGAGGAATATCTCTAACGTTTGCTGGAGGCTGGGGAAGCCTTTATCCAGAGAATGGAGGCTACCACCAATAGGCTGAATCCCACTATGAACAAGATTTGGGAAAGTATTGAACCTATAAGCACTCCCTGTAAGACTGTATTTGGTAGTGTAGTCCCAAAAGTCGCAGTTTGGAAATAGCTTGGTACGAATGTGTCATGGATGGGAAGGAACACTAGAAGAAGAAAATGTGGCAGTAAAGCCAGCCCCCCCAAAGTGCTTGCAACTCCCCCTAAATAAAGGAGTCTTTTACCATGCAGCTCGCGGTACTTTATGCCTATCCAACCTAGACTAATCATAGCAATACCTAGAAAGGCTAATCCCAACCAAACCAGTGAGATTACTGGAAGTCTGAGCGGAGTGGCTCCTACAACATCATAGGCAATCCAGTAATTAATTTCAAACACAGTTCTCTGCGACACAAAACCAAGGACGATGAGTATTCCCGAGACTAAGCTGAAGCCGGCACCCGTAACCACAGGAAAAATGCTCGAAACACCTTCACTTTTCAAGAAAGAAGCGTGAAAGCCATGTGCAGTCAAGACACCAGAAACAATCAGTAGCACCGCTAACAGGGTGGAGAACATCAGAATCATAGTGTTTGACGGGTACGGAACTAGCATGGTTGATATTAAACCTATGTAAGCCAAATAAGTCGTCGAAGGATACGGAGCTAAAAGGTACCAAGAGAGTGCCAATGCATTATGATAATTGTTGATGGCAAGTATAAAGTTCCAAAGTGGTATACACCACAGTATGCCTATGCCTCCTGCAATTGCACCAGATACGCCACCAATTAAACTAGAAACATTTTTCCCCGACACTTTTCCAACCACCTTTATGCCTGTACTCTTTTTATCGGAAGGGTTAAGGACTAGTTGGATGTAGCTGCAATTTCATCCAATCCATCCTCCAAGATGTACCCTTTTTTTAGACAGGTTAGTAAAAACCCTAGGATAAACGTGCCTTATTTACACCTAAAAACCTAACTTTAGAGGCAATACAAAAAGGAAACCTCTTTTTTGACGGTTTTACCATACTTCCTACCGATTTCTGATTCACAAATTGTTCTCTTCTTACGAGGAAAAAAATGAAAATTTTTTATTTGTCGGAAGTGGAGGCTAGGAAAATTCTTGTCCAGAGGAAAGACACCACCAGTAAAATACCGAAGCCCACTATTGAAAGAATGTTGGAGAATTCAAAACTGCTGAGAACTGCGCTGGTCATGCTAGCACCCATAGGGTAAAACAAGGCTATTAACAGCTGATTCCAGAAAGAAGCCAATTGCACAGAGTAAAGTACACTCACCAAAAGATGTAGACCAAACACCACCCCACCCATAACGCTCAGTGCCCCCGCAACCGTAGCCAGATCCCTCCAGTAAACCAAATCTCTTACGCGTAAGGTCGCAGCACCCAATATAATTAGCACCACACCCAGAACCGCCATTCCAATCCAAGTGTACAGGAACTCAGGTATGCGTATTGGTGTAAATATCTCTGTTAAACCCGGTATCCTCAAAAAATTATAAACAACTGTATTCTGGAATATTACACCAGCAAGTATTGCAGCTCCAGCGATTAATGCTCCAAGGAAGCTAAACGCCAAGTAGAGGGAACTTTCAATTCCCCTCTTTAGAATAACAGTAGCACCGAAGGCAGAAAACTCGGACCGACCATAACTTCTAAAACCTAGACCAATCATGACAGCGAACACAACCAGGACCACCACAAATAAAATTGACACCGCCACAAGCCAGTTTACTGAATTAGGATAGGGCACCGCCAAGCCGACGATAAGACCGTTGTAAACGGACAAGCCAAAAAAGGGAATAGGAAAACCCGCCACAAAGTTTACTAAGGCTGCATAGCTCATAAGATCCGACATAAAAACAATGACAGTCATAGTCTCTACAAAACCCGCAATAGACACCCCGATTCCCAGCAAGCTCCCAATTATACCCTTAGTATTCCTTCTACTATGCATTTCCAACCCTCCTACCCTTCACAGCTCAAAACTCTTCTCAGCCATAGACGATTGCCACCAAAAATCATCATATCCCCTGTTTGAAGAAGTTGATGAGAGGTTCCGCACCATCAAAACCGAACAAAATAGTAAAAAAAGGCACTCTAACACTGTTACCGGTTTCCACCTCATACAACCATCCTCCAAGAATGGCCATGCTACAACTTATATGACAAACATCTTAAAATATTAGGGGTACACCCCCTAATAAAAGTCTTATTGCAGTGGCAAACCTCCCAATTATTGCCTCACCTTCGCTATTCTATTAAATTCTTCTGAAAATATTCTCCCGCCCTTTTGATCTTTCCCCTCACTTTTGGAAATTAGGGTCGACAGGTCTTGTTGAATGTTTTGACGGTGGCTTCTCGCTTCAGTTTTTTAGAACATATGTTCCAAACAACTTTTCCACGGGAACCATTCAGTATCTCAATTTGCAGCTTTAAACTCAAGTTAGAATAAGGAGTAGCTGTCATCTCAAATTGCATTTAATAACTCTCTATTTCCCCCTAAGAGTACGGTTTCACCTCTTTAACTGGGAAGTTTCTGTATTTTTCTTTTCTTTTGTCGATTTCGTCTTTGAGCTTAATGTACTTTACTCCGGTTTCGGAGAGGTTTTTGATGTGGTCTGCGATTGCTTCCTGTATCTCTTCTCCCTTCTTCAATTCTGTTTTGCCGAATTCCAGAATGAGCTTGCCCCCCTCTATTTTGGGGGTTGCTTTAATGTGGCAGAGACCGCACTCCAAGACCCCTTCCTTCAATACCAGAAAGTTTTGGTGACACATTGGACAAACACCCGACCCTTCAATGTACTTGGTTTTGGCCTGTTCGTCTTGAAGGGCTTCCACGAGTTCTCGTCCTATCTTGTTTGCCTTTTCAACGGCGTCCTCGTGGAGTAGAATCTCGCCTGGACCGTGGGAGTAAACCAGCATTTGATCCACAACCGGGATTCCGAGGAAGCTGAAGAAACTGGCGAGTCCGGGCATGATGGTTCCTTCAGCTCCCGGAGCTCCTCCAATGGCAATTATGGCTCCTACTTTGTTTTTGAGTTTGTCTATTTTTGTGGAGATTTGTAAGAATCGGTCTTGGATCATCTTTATTGTGCCTACTGGCCCAAAGATGTAGATTGGTGATCCTAGGATTATTCCGTCAGCTTCAAAGATTTTTGAGAAGAAGAAGTTGGCGTCATCTTCTATTTTGCAATCTGCTTTTTTAAAGATGCAGGCCATGCAGCCTTTGCAGGGTTTAATGTTAAGGTCTGTTAGTCTGAGCATTTCTACTTCTGCGCCCATTTCGGCTGCGCTCATTAAAGCTTCCCTAACAAGTACCTCGGTGTTTCCCAACTTGCGGTAGCTACCAACTAATCCCAGTATTTTCAAGTAAATCACCAGTGGAGACGACACAACAATTAATCTTATAAAAGTTAGCTTTGGCTTATGTTGTACTGGAGGTATGACTAATTGTTGAAGACTGTGCTTTGTGATTCTTTGGGAATTAAGTATCCTCTTATTCAGGGCGCTATGGCTCCATACACTACTGTTAAGTTGGCTACTGCTGTTTCCAATGCGGGTGGGTTGGGTACGCTCACAACTGCGGGTTTCACCTTTCAGAAAATGGGTCTCCTCAAGGAAAAAATTGATCATAAAGAGGGGTTGAGAGCAATCATACGGGAAATAACAGATTCAACAATTTCGGGCGCTGCCTTTGCAGTAAACATTCCCACACTTAAGCATGCTATTCCCCTAGCGAGAGATTATCTGGATGTAGTAAAGGAAGAGTTGGAATCCAACCCTAAAACCCGTAGAAAGTTGAAGGCGATTGTGACCTCGGCGGGCGACCCTGCTGTGCTAATTAAATCCATTAAGGATGTAGGACTTTTGTGTATGCATATTGTTCCCACCATTCAACACGCCAAAACCGCGCAGAGAGCTGGGGTCGACTTTATAATTGCGTCGGGGACAGAAGGAGGGGGAGTTGTAAGTTATGAATATCCCATAACTACACTGGTTTTGGTGAGAGGAGTTGTTAAAGCGGTGAAGACTCCGGTAATTGCGGCGGGGGGATTTTGTGATGGAGCGGGACTGGTGGCTGCCCTTGCTTTGGGCGCTGTGGGGATCCAAATGGGAACCCGCTTCATAGCTACCGAGGAGTGTGAATTTCATCGAGACTATAAGGAGAGGATTCTTAAGGCTTCGGAGAAAGATACTTTGATAACTATTATGCCTTATGGACCCTGCAGACAGTTAAAAACCGAATTCTCGCTTAAGCTACAGGAATTGATGAGTAAAGGCGTGGATGCCTCCAATTATGCCTGGGAGGGTGTAAGGAACACCATTGAGGGAAATATGGAAAACGGATTTGTGGCAGCAGGTCAAGTGGCGGGTCTGATAGATGAAATATTGCCTGTCAAAGTTCTAGTTGAGAGAATAGTTCAAGAAGCTGAAGAAATAATTAAAAACCTAAACTCCAAGCTATAAACTCACTAAAATTAGAAAAGCTAATTGTGGCAATAGTTTAATATATTCAGAGGAATCTCTATTGTGATTCAACTCGGTTTTGGATGTGATGTTTTTGGATTTGGGTTTGAAGGGAAAAGTAGCGATAGTTACTGGCTCTGGTAGTGGAATAGGAAGGCAGATTGCATTGACTCTCGCTGGCGAGGGAGCCAATATTGTGATAAATGATGTTGACGAAGGGAAGATAAAGAGTGTAGCAAGCGAGGTAAGATCCCTAGGGGTAAAGGCTTTGGAGGCAAAGGTGGATATTACCAGTTGGGAAGCGGTTAACAGCATGGTTGAGAACACTTTGAAGGAGTTCGGAAAAATCGACATTCTGGTTAACAATGCTGGAGTAGGAGCCTTTGGCCTTTTCGCAGACCTTGATAGGAAAAGCTGGGAGCCCGACATAAAAGTGAATATTTATGGAGTTCTTAACTGTTGCAAGGCAGTAATTAAACATATGATTGAGAGAAAGTATGGAAAAATCGTGAGCATAGCTTCAGACGCCGGCAGAGTAGGTGAGCCCTACTTTGCGGTTTACTCCGGTGCTAAAGCCTTCATAATAGGGTTCTCCAAAGCTCTAGCTAAAGAGTTGGGACGATACATGATAAATGTTAACGTAGTATCCCCTGGAACAACGAAAACACCACTGGTTGAACCGCTAATCTCTAACCCTGATATAGTTAAGAACATGTTGAAGGCTTACGCAATTCGAAGATTGGGGGAGCCCACAGATATAGCAAACGCCGTAGCCTTCCTGGTATCCGATGTCTCAAGTTGGATAACAGGCCAAACCATTAGTGTCAGTGGAGGATACTCCATGATTTGAAAAGTTTACTAAGTGGGTTTTAAGGCCCATATTTCCCAAATTTTTTTGGGCTGCTATGTTTGGGTCGCAAAACCCTTTTTCTAGGGGCCCTTGGCGTTCTTCAATTTTTCGGCTATAGTGTCAAGCGCCTGGGGTGAGACTCCTGCGTTGAAAAATATGTTCATGCGGTTCAGCATAAATCCGGTGAGTATAATGTCATTTCTCCAAGCGGGGCTCACAAGTATGTGGGCGTGGGGAACACCCATCCCTCGACTAAAGAGGGATACGAAATCTGGATTGTAAGCTTTGTTAATCATTATTGCTACTTCTTTGACGGCTTTGAAGAGACTAGCGTTCTCTTCGTCGCTTAACTCGTAAAATTGTTTAACATGCGTTTTAGGGATAACCAGCACTTGACATTCATGCATTCGAGGATTGATGTCAAGTATAGCTATATTGTTTTCATCCTCGTAGACCTTTTTGGATTCTATCTCTCCTCTGAGAATTCTACAAAACAAACACTCAACCATACCACTATAGTTATAATTACCCTTTAAAATAACTTTCTTCAAAATTCAGAAGCGACATATATAGACTACATGAGCCTTAAATTCATCTAACTTTGTCTAGAGGTTTAGAAATCTTGCGTAGATTTCTGTAGGGAGGTAAAAGCCTCTTTTCAGCATGTTGTCCACCATGCTTCTTATTTCGGCTTTGGATTTCAGAATTTTGCGTTTAAATACCTCTAGAATGATGTATAGATTTCCATAAACCTTCAGCCTAAAATATTCTGCTGCCACTCTTGCTCCACTATCATCTATCACAACACCCTCTGTCTGCTTCTCAATTGTCAATGCTATGGCTGCAGCTTCCCCCTATCTAACTCAAGAAGCATGATTGCAATGTGCGCCGACTGATCTTCAGAAGCCACTTTCACCGTTATCCACCCCTCTTTGATGGCTTCTTGTAACTGCGTAGCTTCGATGCTGTCAGCGATTTCATTATTTCTTCTTCAACCTTGAGTGTTAAAACTGCTTCCATTTAGAATAGAGTTTGTTAACTTCCAACAGTTAACGTTAAAGAAAAACCATTAAACCCATCATTGCCTTAAAAAAAACAACCATACACACACGTGTCGGGCAGCCGATTCCAGCCAGGCCCGGAATGCGAGAAGTTCGAAAAAGCTCAAAAGAGGGCAGAGCCACAACTGGGGCCGTCCCCCCACCTAAAGCAGGAGAGAGATGTGCCTGCTTCAACCGTTCCCCGGGAGAAAGCATCCATGAAACTTGAGGGAGGAGGACAGGTTACCTAGGTTAATGCTGGGTCAGAAGGGGAATAATACTCTTTTCAAAAACAATTCTCAGAATATCCATTCTTATCTTTTTTTCAAGATAAATAAGGTGATGCAGATTTATTCAATTCCATCTCCCTAATAAGGCTCCAAATCGTGAAAGAAGCCCTATAAACACCCCCTTTTTGAGGCGAAATCGAACGATTCTACATCACCGATAAATAAAGGGACTCGCGTTGAGTACCACCTTCAAAGGGTTTCACCGAACAAGGCTTTGAAGTCCCTTTCCAAATCCTCTTCCGAGATGTGAATGGGTATCTTTTCGGAGGCAGCAATCTCAACTATTTTTCAGGGGGGAATTCCCGCTATTTGCAACGCCCTTCAAATGGTTATTTTCCCATCCTTGTAGAGGGATAAAGCCTTTGTTAGCCTCCACCTCCCAACTCCCTCTTTTGTCAATTCCCGGAGTATCCTCGTTTTGGGTATGTCCTTTTCCCGAACATATTCCAGTCTCCTCATATAGTTCAGAATCGAACCTCACAGACATGGTCTTCTCGCCAGTTTTGTACACCACTTATGTGAATTATACACATTTTTAATAAGAATATTGAAGTCACAAAACAAGGTTTTGACTCGTCAAAACTTGCCGTTAATTGTTGCTTGAAGCTTAGTACAGTATAGAGACATGTCTTCTTTGGATTTTCGAATTTTTCTGTTTCTATGTTATTTTTTGTAGGTCTTCGGGGCGGATTTTTCCTTTGTGGAGTGCTGTGGCAATGAGAACTCCTGCTACTCCGATTTTTTGCAAGTCGATCACTTCTTGTATGCTTTCTATTCCTCCTCCAGTTAAGATTGGTATGTTGACTGATTCAATTAATTCTTTTAGAGTTTCCCTTTCTACTCCTTGGAGGGTTCCCACCTTGGAGAGCTCTAAGAAAATAATTTCACTGACGTCTGCCCTCTCGAATATTTCTGCTGCCTGAACTGGATTTAGTTTTATTAAATCTGCAGCTTTTGTGAGAATTTTTCCCTCTTTGTAATCTAGGCTTCCTACGATTTTTTGTCTTCCTAAAGCTTTTATGCATTCTTCTAACTGTTTGACTGATTCTAGTGTTTCTGTGGCTACAATAACTTTTTGTGCGCCGGCTTCCAAAATTAGCTTGGCATCCTTGGGATTGTTTGTTCCCGCATCTACAATTAGTTTCAAGTCGGTTCTACTGGATATTTGTTTGATTGTTTCGATATTTGAGCCTAATCCTTGTATGGCGTCCAAATCCGCTAGGTAGAGCTCATCGAAACCATAAATCTCTTGGAAGGCTAGGGCTACATCCAGGGGTTTTGAGGAGGCTGAGAGAACTGTTTTTACTGGCTGATATTTCTGCCGTTCCCCCCTAATTGCCTGAACAACTTCTCCTTTCAACACATCCATTACTGGTATAACACGCATAAAAAACACCATAAAAGAGTTAAATTTTTGAATAGTCCTATGTTACGAAAAGAATTATAGAGGCGCTAATTTGAGTCAGTGTCTGGATTTAAAAACTTCTGCTAGTAGTGTTAAAGAGAGGCCTCTTTAAGGTTTTTCGATGAAAGTTGTGGTGGTTGCGTTGAAATTACTGGTTTTTGAGTTTTTTTCTGGAGGAGGTTTTGTTGAGGGAGAGATCTCAGGTTTGATAGGTGAAGCCTACGCTATGCTTCGCTATATTGTTGAGGACTTTAGGAAAGCGGGCTTTGAGGTGTACACAACTCTTGACCATCGAATTGCACAGTTTGTTCCCCCTTTAAAAGCGCAGCGAGTCGAGGTTGTTTCTAGTTGGGATTTACCTCTCTTTCGGGAATTGCTGGGTGAAGTTGACGCCGCGTTCTTAATAGCGCCCGAAACAGATAATGTTCTATACTCGCTGGCTTCTGAGGTGGTTAAGGCTGGCACTAAACTTTTTGGTCCCCTCCCCCCTGCTATAGAATTAACTACTGATAAGAGTAAGCTTCTGGGTGTTGCAAAAAAGTTGGGATTAAAGGTTCCTAGGCACAGCCTCTCAAAAACTAGTAGCTCTACTGCAAGTGTTGAAAAAACTGTTCGTAGCATAGGTTATCCAGTTGTGTTTAAGGTTTTAGATGGTGCAGGTAGCGAGGGATTAAGCCTTGTGAGTAGGGCAGATGAAATTCCGCAAGCCGTTGAAAAAATTCGCAGGGTAAGTAATCGTGACTTGTTTCTCGTGGAGGAATTTGTACATGGTGTAGATGCTAGTGTAAGCCTCCTCTCTAACGGAGAGAAAGCCCTTCCCCTATCTTTAAACTTTCAATCTGTAAAGATTAGAAATCCTAATGAGGAGTCTAGATATGAGGGTGGATATGTTCCTTTAAAGCATAGACTAATGGAGAAGGCTTTTGAGGACACAAAAATCCTAGTTGAGAACATAAATGGGTTGCAAGGTTATGTGGGTGTGGATGTTAAGCTTTCTGAGGAGGGGGTGACGATTCTGGAAGTTAATCCCCGTCTCACAACTTCTTATTTGGGGTTAAGAAGAGTTCTCAGACAAAACCTCTCCAGTATGATAAATGAAGCCATTGTTAGTAAAACACTACCCTCAAAAATCATCATTGAAGGGTGTGCATATTTCAAAAAGATATACTTTTCAAACTTAAAAATTGATGAGGATAGATTTAGGAAGATTGCACAGCGTGAGGACGTGGCGGCTCCGCCATTTCCTTTGGGTGACAAAATACACGCAATAATGGTAGCCTATTCGAAAAACAAGAGGCTTGCAATGTTAAATATGGAAAAAATGATGAAAGAAATAATAGAAGAATTAACTGGAAAAAATAAAAATGTTCGAGAACAGTAAGGGTTAGAGAAGTTTCCTAATGGTTAGTTCGTTGGGAGGCATACATATGGATTTAAGCACCAAGGGGAGCGCTCTGTTCATGAAAATCCTTCAAGAAGCAGGAGAAGCCCTAGAAAAAGGAAAGTATAAGGAGGCCTTCCAGAAATTTACTGAGGCACGCATTGTGCAGCGTAATCTTAGCGCAGGAAATATTCAAGAAATGTTAGGGGCAAAAAGTAGCAGAGAATGTCTTCTTATTTCCATAAGGGCGTTCGCCCATGCCTGTCAGGCTCTAAACTCCACTGTAGAATCCTTTATTGCAGCGGCGCTTTTTTCCCAAGATTTAGAGGACGCTCGCGCGTTTCTGGGAAGAGCTTCTGGAGTTGCGGAGGCCTGTTTTGACTTGGTCAGCATAATAAAATGGTCTTTGGACAAGCTTACAGAAAGTGAGGAGGATAAAAAAACGCGCAGATTCGGCGAGGAAGCAATTAATAATTGGAGTAGAATCCTAATAAGAGTCACAGAAATGATGGATGAGCGGGGACTAACTGCGCCAACCGGTTTAATTGAAATGGCGAAGAAAGAGGGACTAATAAAGAGTTAACTGCAAGGGGGGCTTTATGCTTGCTATTTCTGGGATGGGATATTGGAGGAGCGAACACCAAAGCTGTGGCTTTACACACGAATATCAAGGGTGAGGTGGAGAACTACGAGTCTCTCTCAGTATTTTTTCCAGTCTGGCAACACTCTCTCTCTGAATTACCCCTATTATTAGCACAGGTTCGGGACAAACTGTGCAAAGGCAGGAACCCCTATTCCGTGGGTGTAACAATGACCGCTGAACTTTCCGACGCTTACCAAACAAAGCGTGAGGGGGTAAACCACATTTTAGAATCCGTTGAGCAAGCTTTTCCCGAAACCAATATTTGGGTGGTTGATGTTGAAGCTAACCTCCTAGATCTGAGTGAAGCTAGAAGGAATCCCTTAAGGGTTGCCGCTGCTAATTGGGCTGCTTCGGCTTGGATGGTGGGTCGCCACGTTAAGGATTGTTTTCTTGTGGATGTGGGAAGCACCACCACTGACATAATACCTGTTGTAGGTGGAAAACCCTCAACCGTTGGAAAAACTGATACTGAAAGATTGATTTCGGGGGAACTTGTTTACACCGGTGCGCTGAGAACAGTTATACCCGCCATTGTGGGCCGCATTCCCGTTTGGGGTAGGGAGTGTAGGGTTTCCTCAGAAAAATTTGCTCTCTCAGCTGATGTACACTTGATTCTCAAAAATATTGGTGAGGAGGAGTATTCCTGTGAAACAGCGGATGGCAGAAGCAAAACTGTTGAACATAGTTTGGCACGCTTGGCTCGCGTGGTATGTGCAGACACTGATATGCTTCGAAGGGAAGAGATCTACAAGATTGCACAGTATATTTATCAGTGCCAATTGGACCAAATAAAAGAAGCCCTACTCCAGGTTGCTGCTAAAAATCCTACGATTAATAGAGTGGTTGTTGCAGGAATGGGCAGAATTTTTTTGGCCCGCAGAGCCGCTGAAGCTGCGGGTTTTAAGGAAATAATTGATTTAGGGCAACTCATTGGAGACAAGGCTGCCACTATGTCCACAGCTTATGCTATGGCTCTAATGGTGGCGTCTCCCGAAAAGAAGCAGTAAAGAGAAACATTTTCAGGAATTTAGCATTAAGTGTGCGTCTCTCGCAAAGGTTTCTTCCTTTAACTGTTAAGAATAAGCGTTATTAATATATTCGGGGACTCTTTAAAATGATAAAGGTTAGTGGGATGCGTGCAAGATGCCCATAGATAGAAGAGATTTAATCTTCCTTTCACAGATTCCATTTCAATTATCCGGCGAAGAAGATCTAAGCCCAAGGGACTGGTGTTTCTACCTCTCCTTCAACTGGGCAATACATAAGGAAATACCTCCATCACTAGCCCAGAGAATACTCACCCTAGCCTTAAAAGAGAATATTTTAGAAAAGAAAAATGAAACCCTAACGCTTAAAGAAACAAGCCAGTTCCCTCCCCTCCACAAACCCAAAATTGACCACGAAGATTTCAAAGACATCGAACAATATCCCATTGAATTGAGAATAGAATACAGCAGCGTAGACTATCAGCCGCGTCTAGACCAACAGAAAAGAGAATCAGAAAAAATGAAAGCGTGCCCCTCCGAAACCGTGGGGGACATAGAGAAAAAAGGGAAAATCCAAAGAGAAAAGGAAGACAAAAAGAAACAAGAATCTAAGGAAGAAAAGCCAGAGAAAAAAACCAAAACTACAAAAAAGCAAAAATCCACGGAAGAGAAACCAGAATTAACCCTAGACCATTTCACAAAAAGCTAGTTCAGACCCAGGACATCACGCTACCAAAATCAATAACTGTAGTATGTTACTTTTTTCAAAAATTGCGGCGTAAGAGATTTCCAGAATTTACTTTTCAAAAACACTTTTTAAAAACTGGTTATAAGGTGGCTCAGATTTAAAAAATCTATATATGAAAAAAATTAGGTGATGGGGAGAGGATTTTTAATTGTTTCCTCCTTTTTCCGGTTTTTACTCATATCTCAAGGTTTCTACTGGTTTTAGTCTAGATGCTCTCCAAGCCGGGTAAACTCCAGCGATAAGTGAGATGATAATAGCGACTCCAAGTCCAAGGGGCCACACCCACCATTCGTATACTGGCGCATATCCTGAAATAAATTGTACAAACCATAGAGCATTGTCGACGTACCATTTGACAGCCCAGCCAGCCAGGTATCCTATGGCTAAACCTAAACCGCCTCCTATTAATCCCAGTAGCATAGACTCCAAAATGAATATTCTCATGATATCTCTGTTTTTTGCTCCAGTGGCTTTCATAATTCCTATTTCGCGTTTTCTTTCAAGCACCGCTACTGCCATGGTGTTCGCTGTTCCCAAACAGCCAACTATCAGAGCTAACCCGACTGCTACAAAAAGGAAGAAGTCTATTGTTCCCCTAACGCTATCTATTACCCCTTTAATTTGGGATTGCGAAACCGCTGAAACATCCAAAATCTTAGACTGGATTTGGTAGGCTACAAAGCTTGAAAATTCGGAACTCCAACATTTCACCAAAATTACCGAGTAGCCTGAGCTTACATCGGTCATAGTCTCTGCATATTCAATGTTAACGAACCCGAAGCTATCTGTAAAAGAGATAATTTCTTCACTTTTTTGTAGTATTCCAACAACTGTTAAGTTAAATTCTGTGGGTAAGGGGTATGAGACTCTAAAAGTCACGTTGTCATTTATTCCCACTTCTAGTTTTTGGGCTAACGAGAAACCTAGAACGGTCTGATTTACCCCCATATTTAGTCCACCTAGCAAAGGTTTTAGAAATCCAATTTTTGCTTCGGCGCCGGGAGCGATAGCATAGAAGGGAACAGAAAAGTTTTTTTCAACTGCGGTCATAACAAAATTGATTCGAGGAGCAACTGCGTACACGCCGGGTATGGATTCTATTGTGTCATCTGCAGAAGTGGGAATCCGCCCAGAGACGGGGTAAACTAAAACATCCACTCCCAGATTTTTGAATTGGTTGTCGATGTGTGCACTTAGTCCCAAGGTGAGAGATACTATTGCTACCAGCGCTGCTATTCCAATCATTATACCTATTATTGTTAGAATGTTTCGGCTCTTGCGTCTTCCCAGATTCCGAAAGGCCAACTTAAACGACGACAATTTTCTTATCGCTCCTGTGTTTCCAGTTTTCCGTCACGAAGTATGTAAATTTTCTCGGCTTTCCGTGCAAAATCGTTGTCGTGAGTAACCAGAATAATGGTTTCGCCTTGTTCATGTATATCTTTGAATAGTTTTGCGATTTCAGAGCCGGAGGAAGAATCTAAATTGCCTGTAGGCTCGTCGGCCAGTATAAGTGAGGGCTCATTTATTAGAGCTCTTGCAATGGCCACCCTCTGGGTTTCACCACCGCTAAGCTTGTTCGCAAAACGATCCTTCAAGTGATAGATTCCCAACCTCGCCATTATTTCCTCAGCTCTTTGCTTTGCACTGGTCTTTCTTAGCTTTTTGGTAAAAGAGGTGGGCAGTAAAATGTTCTCCAGCACAGTAAGGCTGGGTATCAAATTGTAACTCTGAAATATGAAACCGATTTTTCCGCCTCTTATTTCCGCAAGTGCATTATCACTAAGTTTGGAGACATCAATACCCTCAATAAGAATCCTACCACTTGTTGGCCTATCCAGACAACCTATTAAGTTAAGAAGAGTACTCTTCCCAGAACCACTCGGACCCTGTATAGCTACCCACTGTCCTCTCTCAACAATCAGTGAAACTCCACGTAATGCCTCAAACACCACATCTCCAATCTTATAACTTTTCGTGACATTTTCAACTTCAAGAATATGAAGGTTATTCACAGCTTACCCACGCAGAAGATTCTCAACGCAGTGCACTAACGTGTGGGTCTCATAGGTTAAATCTCCTTATAAAAAATTCGGAGAACAAAAACCCATCTTTTCGTCTAGTTTAGACGTTAAAAATACTTTCAAAATTTAAGTTTTCCCTCGAGATAATCTTTCACCGTTTGAAAATCATTCAGCCCATATCCAGTCAACACACAAACAACCCTTCCATCAAAAGACTTCCAATTCTTCAAAACAGCTGCAATCGAAGCGGCGGCCCCCGGCTCAACAAAAATTCCCTCTCTACGCGCAAGCTCCACCAAAGACTCCATTATTTCTTTATCGGAAACCGAGATGATTTTTCCCTCAGTTTTTTTCGCAGCCTCCAATGCTAACGGAGCGTCAAAAGCATTCAAAACTTCAATTGCACTAGCTATGGTACGGGATTCCTCCCACCTTTTAAGCCTACCTCCCTTCCAAGCTTGAGTCACTGGACTGCACCCCTCCGCCTGAACCCCCATCAGTCGGGGAATCCTATCGGTAAGCTTCAACTGCTTTAACTCCCAAAATCCTTTATAAATGGAGGAAAGCAACACCCCAGAACCCACAGGAACCACAACCCAGTCCACATTCGGCAACTGCTCCCAAATCTCAAAGGCAATAGTTTTCTGTCCCTCCCTCCTCCAATAATAATCCCCCGCAAACAGTACACTAGGATCCTTCGCGTACTCCATCGCTTTATCCACTGCTTCGTCAAATCCTCCCTCTACAAATTCCACCTCAGCCCCGTAGAGCTCCATCATAGTAATTTTAGCCACTGGCGCATTCTTAGGAACAACCATCCTACATTTAAGCCCCGCCTTAGCAGAATATGCAGAAACCGAACTGGCCATATTCCCTGTGCTTGCACATACAACGGATGTTGCGTCTCTTTCTAACGCCTTGGTAAGTTCAACAGCGCTCCCCCGATCCTTAAAAGATCCTGTGGGGTTGTGTGTTTCTAATTTGAACCATAGGTCTAGTGCTAGGTCATCTCCTATGGCGTCGCTTCTCTGTAGTGGTGTGCTTCCCTCATTTAGTGTTACGAGGCGAGTAATCCTTTCAAAGGGAAGTAGTTCGCGGTATCTCCAGATAGTTCTGCCATGAAAATCTTCTCGGCTCAACCACATAGAATCATAGTCATAATATACTTGGATAGGACCTTTACAATCGGGACACAAAATCGAATTGTCCTCTATAAGCTTTCCACAAACCGCGCACTCTAAATACATAGAATCACCAACAACTCCCACATACACTTCTTAATACTATTTCCCGATTATTTATACTTTTGAAATACAATTAAATAGTAAGGAATACTGCCTTTTTAAAAATTAATTTTAGTTGTTTCAACAAGGTAATATGTTTGATTTTTGATAGGGAGATAACTTTTTTTGATAATAGTGGTTGTGGATGGGCTTGCTATTTATGGTGGGATATCCAATAGTTGTGTTTTTCTTTTTAGTTTCCAGTATTTTATGTAATTTGCGGTGGCTTTGGCTGCTCTTTCGGGATTTTGATAGACGGCTACGCCATTTTTTTCTAGGTGGTTTTTTTCTTGGATGGGGCGTGTGTTTGGTGATATTAGTGCCGCAATTACTGGCTTACTGGTTTCCTTTGTTATTTCAATTAGTTCTTTTGCTGGTAGTGGAATTTCGGGCTGGAACGAGGGGGTGTAAACTGCGATTAGAACGTCGACATTTTTGTCTTTAAGAATTATTTCTCCAACTGTTCCATAAAGATTGGAAAACACGTAGGCCACACCGGTAAGATCGACGGGGTTTTGAACGTTAATCTTTATGGGAATTTCTCTTTGGATGCGCTTCCTTGTTTCTTCAGAAAGTTCTGCCATTTTAATTCCATAGCGTTCTAAAACTTCGGTTATTACGAGACTGGGGCCTGCCGTATGGGTTATCAGGGCTACGTTTTCTCCTTTGGCTGGGGGAAGTATGGAGACGGCCTTGGCTGCATCAACTAGTTCAGAGGGTTCCACTACTTCAAGTATTCCTGCTTGGGTGAATGCTGCTTTATATAGTTGATAGGTGCCTGCGAGGGACCCTGTGTGCGAGAAGGCGGATTTGTTGGATACCTCTGTCTTTCCCACCTTGTATGCTATTACCGCCTTTTCTTTAGCCACCTCTTTTGCCACCTGTAAGAATTCGCGGGCTTTATCCAGGCCTTCTATGAACAGGCAGATGACTTTGGTGGTGGGGTCTTCTTTTAGGTAGAGTAGAATGTCCGCTATCTCTACGTTAGCTCGGTTTCCTACACCTACATACTTACTGAATCCCAAATTTTCCTCAAGGATGTAGGACAGAAGGGTTGTACCCATTCCCCCAGATTGGCTAACAAGAGATATGTTTCCTTTGGATAGTTTTCCTATGGGGGCGAAGCTGGCGTTCAAATTGGTATAAGAGTTCATCATCCCGATAGTATTGGGCCCAATAATCTTTATTCCCGCTTCATCACATATTCTCGCCATTTCTTTCTCAGTTTGGGCACCCTGCTCATCCAGCTCCTTGAAGCCGGAAGCAAAGATTACCAGTCCTTTCACTCTCTTTTTAGCGCATTCCTTAACCGCATCTAACACTCCATCAGGAGGAAGTGAAATTATCACCAGATCGATGGGATCTGGAACTTCCAGAATACTGGGATAGGACTTGTATCCTCCCACATTTTCTGCATTTGGATTAATGGGATAAATTTTTCCTTTATACTCCGCATCAATTAGCGCCTTTAGGCTCTGATATCCGAGTTTGCTTGGGTTTCTCGATGCTCCAATAATGGCTACAGATTTGGGGAAGAAAACTGGCTCAAACTCTTTAAGAACGTCGAGCATTATTTTTAACCTCTTAGTTCCAAGAAACAACTCTTACTATTAATAACTATTGCAACTTTTACCAAAAAAATAAAAAAATAATATGGGGGTAGCGGGAGGGATATGGCTACTCTCCAGTTTGTTGCTTGGGTAAGAGGGTTCTACTCTATGTAGAAATTCATAGAATTACATAGGAGTTGGGGCTTCACAGTATCATGCGGCGGCCTCGCGAGTTCATCAGCCGCCTTCCACTCCACCCCGGTCAGGGTGAACCCGCT
>JAHQXB010000128.1 GCA_029856435.1 Candidatus Jordarchaeia archaeon | reverse complement strand
GAAAAGTACAGTGATGTAGAGCTTTTCGCTCTCCCCGACTGGTATGCAGGGGAGGGTGGAGATAAGCAGGAGAATTTCCGGGATGACGTCCTCGCCATGTTTACTCCCGCACCTAGTTTTAAGCAGTTCTGGCCTTCCCAAAAAACGCCTCTGCACAAACAGGTTAATCATCCAATTCCCTGGCATAAAAATCCCCTTATTCAAAATTTAGGGGGAGTTGCCAGGGAAGAGGCGAAACATTATTACCGCTTTTTCTGGAGGTTTCCCCGAACCAAGCTGTTCAGGGAAATCCTGGAGGCGGCGGGCTATAACAGTGTGGAGGCGGCAAGCTTTTTCCTACAACTGCTTGTAGCTAAGGCAACGGGGAGTGGAAAATCAGGGGTCCCCACCCTATTATCTGCAGTTCTGCGTGATGCGGATAATAGTGGTTTAGGGGAGTTCCTCCCCCTGATTTTTGGTAGAAATGCGGGGCGAGGACACTTTAGTATTAAATTCATTAAAAAAGCCCTTAAGGTAGCAGAGCTAGTAAAAAAACTTAACATCAAGTATAAAAGTGCTTCTCAGCGGTATTTTCAGAGGTTGCCCTCCGTGTTTCCAGAAGACGATGTGGAGCCACGGAGGATTCAGAGTTTAACAGAAATCCCCCTTTATGGGGAACTATTGCTTCCCGATGAGATTTTTTATTCTAAACTTGCTACCCGCCAGTTAAACACATTGCAACATTACAAGTACAAGCACCACGCTAAAAAGTATGTTATGCTCCTCGATGTATCGGGGAGCATGGAGGAGAACGATAAGTACATTTATGCTATCGCCAGCGCTATTTCACTAATTAAAAACTCCCTTCAGGGGGCTAACCAAGTGGTAATTATTCCATTTGACGATGCCCCCCATGACCCTCAGGAGTTTAAAACTCTTGAGGAGGCTACTGAATGGCTTTTCAAAATACCATTCAGCGGCGGGGGAACCAATATCGATATGGCACTACAAGAAGCAGATACTATCTCCCCGGATGAGGTTATCCTCATCACGGATGGGAGAGATGAAGTGACATACACACCTAAAACTAAACTGTTTACGGTGTTTGTCGGCGATTTTCACAATGAAACATTAGCCGCCAAGAGTTTCAGCTATGAGGAGGTTAACACGTGTTAGCTGATGTACCTTGGTATAAGGGTATTTACCGCATCATACACCAAATTCTCTCATTGGAGGGGCGGGTGCCCCCTGCAGAGGAAATTTCGCTTCTAGGCCTTGAAGACTTTGATGTTCCTCCCCCTCTTACAGTGTTGGGATGTGCAGCTCCAGGTGTGGGGGTATGGTTCAGGTTCGCTCCCCCAAGCCCCATTACCTTCGCCCACGAGCTAATACATTTAGCTCGTAAGGAGGTGGGGGACTGGGAGGAGCTCTACGCGTATAACCTAGCCGCCTTTGTTGTCTGGCTTGCGGAGAGGCGTATACGGGTGCCCGTAAACCCGCTACGCCTCTTTGAAGATGTGGATGAGCATCTCCTGCTGGAGGCCATCCATCGTGTCTTCAAAGTTAAATTTGAAAGCCTAGGGGAATTTTTCATCCATATCGGTGTTATACCCCCCTTCCTTGAGCTCGTAGAGGGGAGGTTTAAAGTTAAAAAGGAATACAGTGAAAAAATGATTGTCATAGAGAGTATTTCAGAACTTGCAGCGGGAGCAGAGTTTTCTGTTAGTTATGGGTATATTCTGTTGCAAGCCCTTAAGCTTACTATTAATTCTCCCCACAAAAAATAACACTAGCTATCCATAGGTATGCCTACGTTTAAAAGGCCCGCCTACGGATTAAAGGACTAAAAGTCCGCCACACCACTTTGGTGTGGTGCCGTAGGCGGGCTTTTTTTTTGGTCCCCCGCAGGGGGAGAACCTTGACGTGGTGCGGGGGCTTTAAACCAATCTCCCCAAAATTAAAAAGGAGGAAAAGAAAATGAATAAGAAAATAGTTTTGGATGAGTTTGAACTTGGAGTTATTGTACTTTACCCTGAGGTACTTGTTTTTCGGGTTCAGCTCTACGGCAATCCGGAGAGCCTCAGGAGGGTGTGGTTCCCGCGCCCTCTGACCGAACTGGAGATGAAACAAATAGCTGAAAAAGTTAAAAACAAGGATAACAAGTTCCTCGCCGCCAAAAAGGTGGCGGAGAAAATATTTGGTTTGGAATTAAAAATACAGTCCATTGGGAGATGAAAAATGAATAACATTAATTTTATAATTTCAAAGTTAAGAGACTATGAAACCACTGAGTCGGGATTCACAGTTTTAACTGAAGATGAGATTGAAGCACTTCTATCCTTTTTTCATCAAAACAAAAAACATACACGGGAAATTAAACGAGAATTAGCAAATAATACCAGATTTTTATTCTCTATAATCAAAATCCACATGAATCTACTTGAGCCGTGCCCAAATATACGTAAAAAAGTACTGGAATTTGAAAATTGTGTTGTACATACTCATTGCAATCAGTGCCGTAAAGGACTAGAAGAACGTTGCCGATTCCTAAACAGCTACTATAGAAGAGAATCACTATACCATAATGAAATAGCTAAACTTAACGAACAATTATGGAGCATTGAAAAATCACTACTTCAAATAATTAAAAAAATGAGGTGAAAAAATGAGTAAAAAAAATAATACAAATTTTTGCCCATTAATGCCTTTTAGCACAATGACCCGCACGCGAGCCTGTATGCGTGAAAAATGCGCCTGGTGGAATATTATATGGCAAAAATGCTCGGTAGCAGTTATTGCCGCCGCACTTTCCGCTGTTATGGAAGAGTTGGGCAAAATGCATTTAGAAATGTCTAAGAAGTAGTGATGTCTTTCATTTTTTTAATTTTTTTATTTTCCCCTGCATGGGGAGAGCCTTGACGTTGGCGCGGGGGCTTTTTAACTAATCTCCCCAAAAAAATAAAGGAGGAATAAGGAATGGAGCTTAAATTTAAAACCATTATAGTTAAGTGCCAGAGATGTAGTACTCTTAATAAAACAAAGATGAGTAATGTGTTTGGAATGTATAAGGCGTTTTACTGTGTTAAATGCGGGTTTAAAAATGTTGACCCGCTGGTGAAAGCAGTGCTGGAGGAAGAATAAAGAATGAAGCTGGAGAAAAATGTGAGCTACGAAATTACCTGTACTAGGGAGGAGTTCCGTAAAATTATTGATGAGGATGATGTTGATGTGTTTCTTGAACTCCTCTCTCGTCTTGGAATTGAATGGGAGAACACGAATATACAGGTTACTGACTGTGACAGAAAGAGTTGCAGTATAACTATTAGGGATGTGGAGTAGTTTAAAGGAGGAAATAAGAATGGAGCGGTATATCTTTCATTTTTTTTAATATTCCCGCCTTAATGTTAGTTTTAAACAAATTTCCCTAATAAGGTTTATGTTCGGCGAAAGTCTATGAAATTCTCAAACTTTAATTCCCCTTTTATTTTGTGGGAAAGAAGCCACGTATAATTTGGTTCATTCCAATCCTCCTCCTATATGTTTTATTTTGCGTGGCTTCCCCAAAACAAAATATGGAGGAATAGGAAATGAATAAAAAAATAAAATTTATAGAAATTACAGTTCCTGATGAAATTAAAGAGTATAGATGTCCTGAGGCGCGAGAAATAAGTGATGATGAAGAGCTAGTGTTATTCTGTGCTGAGTGCTCCACATTTAACTGTCCAGTTGCTGTTTTTATCTTCGGTGAACCTGAACCTGAAGAAGATTAAATCTTTTCATCTTTTCCTTTTTCTAATCCCCCGCAGGGGGAGAGCCTTGACGTTGGCGCGGGGGCTTTTTAACTAATCTCCCCCCAAAGGAAAAAAGGAGGAATAAAAGATGGAGAGAATAGCATATTCGTTGAAACTATTATATGAACAGTTTAAAAAGGTTTTAGTGGGGCATGAAGCATCTCTTGAGGTTGCAGAAACACTGTTGTGTGAAGTATTAGCCGCCCTCTTCCCTTCAGATTTAGCCAAAAATTATGGCTGGGAGTGGTTATGGGATGAGGGGAAAGAGGGAATATTATATGTAATATCTCCCAATGAAGTGTATGCTATCAACCTTTACTCCGATGACCCCCCTCTAAAAGTGGATCCGGAAACGGAGCAGATTGTAAGGGAACAATTGGTAAACTATATTCCCCCATCTGAGAAGTAAATTAGAGGTGAAAAAGTGTTTGAGAAATGGGTATGTATCCTCTCTAGTCGAGAATGCCCTTTTGAATTTCGATATTATGAAATTTGGGAGGTAGTACGTAATGAAGAAAAATTTCGAGTGTGCCTCCTATGTTTGCTGAACGCGATTCTAAAAAAGCTTGAGGAGGTGAAAAAATGAGAATACGGGTGAGTGAAGAAGAATTTTTTGAGTGGTGTGAAAAAGAAGGTATAGAGCTTCCAGGAGGGCATACTCCTTCAGATGTAGACTACGTGGAGGTTCGAAGCTATGATACTGAGAGCCACGCCTATGGATATCGTGGGGATCTTGAGGTGGAGACATACTGGGATTCATGTCCTCCCCTCTCTGAGGACCTAATAGAATCTCTTCTTCAGATGTCTACGGCTGAACTGGTAGAGGAGTAAACCTCCCCTCTTTTCTTTTTTAAGCCATCTTTCATTTTTTTTAAAATACCCCAGCTTTAATGTTAGCTTTAAACAAATTTCCTTAATAAGGTTTATGTTCAAAATCTAAAAATATGAAAGGCCGTAAAGGGTTTCGGGTCTCACTCTTTTTTTGGGAAGTGGTGGGGTCGGCTTCGCCTGGACTCGTAACCCGCGGAAACAGAAGGTAAATATAAGCCATAGGACGCCTCCTATGGACGCCTAGCGGAGCGTAATCGTGGGAGCGATGGTTGAAATCCGACTAGAATAGGAGTAGGAAAAAAATGAGTTATGAAACAATTGTTTTGGATGAAGTGGATGTTCCAATTGGTGGGCTTTGGACTTACAAGGTTCGCTTAATTAAGGATGGCCAGGGAGTGCAGAAAATCAGGATTGTTAAGGGAAAAATGCATAGTGATGGGTCAGTGTCACAGGTGCAGAAGATTAATTTTAAGAGTAGAGAGGAAGCTGAAAAGGTGTTTAAAGCAGTATTGGAACTATTTGATAAGCATAAGGAGGTATTTGAGTGAAGGAGTTAATTGAGAAGATTCTCAGGGGTAATCCTTGGCTGAATGGTCTTGTGGATTTCAGGGAGGGCGATTTAACAGCGATTCTGGACCAGTATGAAAAATTCTCTTCATATAGGGAATGTAACAGTGTTCATGTGTTATACAAGAATCTTCATAGTTACGATGGAGTCTTTAAATATGGGAATCTATTGTTCTTCAATGATTGGAAGTATGGAACCTTTGTTTACAATATTAATGAACCGGATACATACGTTGAGCACCTCTCAATGGAGTGGATAGACCTCAAAAGGTTTCAAGAAATAATTGAGGGGCTGCTTTGCTTAAAATCTAAATAAAACAGGTATTGGGGTTATCGAGATGAGTTTACCCTATCATTTCGAGGAGCAGCTCTCATTGGTTCAGCGGTTAATCGAGGAAGTCGAGGAATACATCGATAAACAGCAGAAGTACTATAGTTTCCGCAGGTATCATCGGCACTTCCTTCAACAACTCTTAAGAAAACTCCGTAAGTTGGAGAATCTTATGCTTACGGAGTAAAATTTTCTTTTTTTATTTTTGTAAGCCTTCAGACGCCTCTGAAGGAGGTGGGAGACTACCTAGCTAGAGGGACGCTGGCTGAAAGTGACTTAAAAAGGTGATTGAAATGGAGGAGAAGGATTTTTCCAAAATATGGAAAGCAATAGCTATAATATCTATAGTGGCTTGTTCATTGACTGCTGCTGTGTACTTAAATACCATTACGGCTAAAAATGACCAAATTACGGTGCAGCAAATAATCATCATTAATTCATATATACAGAGCATTTTCCATCCAGGGGTTCCTTTATATACTCCTACTTCTGAAGAAGTCTATGATTGGCTAGTAAACATAGATAACACTGATAAAGAAACCTATAATGATACTTTCACCTGCGGCGATTTTTCAATAATGCTTATAAATCACATGAGAGAGAAGGGCTGGCGAGGGTTATTCGTAGCTATGGAATATGACTTCTATGGTGAAATAGGAGCAGGTATCCCTAGATATTATGGACATTGGGGGCATGCCTTCGTAGCTATACAGTGCACTGATGGTTTGTGGTTTATTGAACCACAAACAGATGGAATGTGGTATTGGATGAACAGTACCCATACACATCTTGACTGTTTTGATGTTGTTTGGCATTGGACCAATTACACTCAATGTGCATCAGCTAAACATAGTGGTGTAGGAATTTACACTAGTGGGACACCTGGGGAAATATTCATACAACACATTAATAGAATGGGTTAAAAGTTTCTTACCAAAATGGAAGATGGGTATTCCCCCTTCCTTTTTTTTATTTTTGTAAGCCTTCAGACGCCTCTGAAGGAGGTGGGAGACTACCTAGCTAGAGGAACGCTGGCTGAAAGTGACTTAAAAGGTGGTGATTTAGTGAGTCAGAAAGAAGAGTTGGAGGTTTTAAAATTTGAGTTTAGACTACCCCTCAAAGATTTCAAGGATATTATCAATGCGTTATCAGTGATTAATACGCCGGAACTAATATTTCATATTACGGTGGAGGGGATTCACCTGCGAATGATGGATCCCTCACATGTGATGATGGTGGATTTCAGAATGAAGGCTATTGATTTCGATGAATTTCTATGTCTACGGGAAGGCTACTGCATCATTAATGCTTCTGAACTTAGGAATGTTTTGAAGCTGGGTTCAGGAGACTATGTTACAGTGAAACAAATGTCACCTAACTATGTCGAAGTGAGTTTCGAGGGAAAACGATTAAAGAAAAGGTTTAGGGTGGCGATTTTAACTGATAGGAGCATAGAGGTTCCACCAGAGATTTCAATTGATTTTAACCAGTTTGCTAGGGTTACAGTGACAACGGAAAGCTTCACTGAGGCAATTAAAAATGCTGCTGCAGCTGATTTTGAAGATGAAAATGCTGTAACATTGATGATTTCTCCCCTAGCCTTCCGGGTAAGGGGGGAAAGAACAGATATCTGGTGGGATAAGGAGGATTTAGTTGTTCCCAGTGAGGGTTTCGGTGCAGAAAAATATTCCATTGAGTGTCTGGAAAACATAATTAAGAGCGCCCCCCTTGCAACCTATATGGAAGTAGCTGTAGGTGAACAGAACCCCGCTAGATTTACCTTTGAGTTAAACAATGGTGGAGTAATAACTTGGTTTTTAGCTCCCAGAATCGATGCTTAGAGTAAACCTTAGAGGGGTAGCCCTCTTTCTTTTTTTTATTTATTCCTTATTAAGGAAATATATAAATAATTCTTAAGGTACTAAACTATTAGAGAGAACTCTAATAGGGTAACATTGAAGCTGAAACATCTAAAAAATGAAAGAATGGGGTATCTAAAATGTCAAGAAGAAAAAATTATAATTTAACTATTAGTTTGCCATTTGAATTAATAGACAGACTCTATGAGGAAGCAAAGATACGAGATACAACTATCTCTGCAATAATCCGAAGGTGTCTGTCAACATATTTAGAAAAAACATTGGAGGAAATGAAGAATGAGTAAACCAACCATAGTAACCTTAGCAGAATTTAAAGAGGATCCACAAGAGGCTCTCAGAAAATTTGTGCTCTCCGCAATGCTTAGCCCTGAAGGCTGTGATAAATGCTGTCTAGCGTGTTCACCAGACTGCTGGCGCTATTATACCTGCAGCTGTCGCTATGAACCCTGCTCCCGTATTAAGGGAGAGGAGGAGGAACAGTGGAGGAAAATACATATAGAAGACACGAAAAATAGTGAATAAATTTAACTTTATCGGAAATTACTAGGTAGCCCCGCTTCGGCGGGGCTTTTTTTTGGTCCCTATTTTCGGTGTTTCAAAATTTTTTTAGTCTAGGTTTGATGATTTTATCACATTCAGGTGGTGGTATTAGTCCGGCAAGGGGGTTTTCTCTTAATCTCTCGTTTCTCACACTTATTGCATCCGAGGAACCTAAAGGCCGGTAGCTTTCGTGGAAAGCCTCATCAAAGGATTCCGTGAGAGCGGCGGTTACAGGATCCATTGGAAGTTTTTGAAGTGAGGAAGTACATACATCACGCCTATTTTTAAGGAAGTCTATTAGTTCCTCAAGGCTTTCATTGGTTATCCCCCACTCTCTAGCCTTATCTTCCTCATTATCGGAGGGGCATGGAATTCTGTTTTCTACAGGAATATTGTATTTTTTGGCAAAATCCATAACTCTCTTTTTTACTTTTTCATCCGCCTCCTCATCTAAATAAATCTTCTTTATTCTATTAATGTCAATTTTCTCCTCGGTCCAGCACTCAAAAAGCGGTAAATCCTCCTGGCTGACATACATATCATCCATACGTCTACCGCTTATTACAGGAAACTTCCCTAAGGCCGCTTCAGAGTACTTAACGCAAGGAGGGTATAACTCATGGAGTTCTATCATTACCTGAGGTTTATGTAGCCAGGG
>JAHQXB010000026.1 GCA_029856435.1 Candidatus Jordarchaeia archaeon | reverse complement strand
GCATTTTGTCCGCTTAAGAAGCCTCTACGCAGAACTCCTCTAACCACTCCAAGCCCGAAAATATCGCCAAGGACAATACGATAGAACTTGTTTAAAAAAATAAGTCTTTTTCGCGGTTTGGTTGCGATGTCTTCAAGGGTTGGTGGGGTGTGTGGTGCAAAGCCTTCCTTTATGGTATATTTCTGCTGTGGAATTTACAGAATCACCCGTTTACATCTGGTGGAAAAGCCAATCAGAACCCCTGAAACAACATTTTTTTAACAAATTCAATACGATAGAAAAATTTATATTTTTACACTAAAACTAGTCAATTACGCAAGCGCCCAAGTGGTGTAGCCCGGCCTATCATCGCGGCCTGTCACGTCGTGGACATAAAACGGGTCGTTTTATGGCGGGAACCCGAGACCTCAACAATACGTGTATTGGGGCGGGAATTCAAATCTCGGCTTGGGCGCCAATACTCAATTCTTCTCAAGAAAAAAATCTGACAAAAATTATTTTTTAGAATGGGGCCCATTTCAATGGTTCTAGAATGAAACAGAAATTCAGAAATAACGTGTTAGAACATTAAAAGGATAAAGAATATAAGTTACTAAAGATTATTTTACTGTGCTCTGAATGTGCGGGCTGCTAGCTCAGAGGCGCGACGGAAAACGTTTAGCCGAGAAGCTAGGTAGAGCGCCTGACTTCGCAGGTTTTCCTCCGAAGGGTGATGCTTTTAACCAGGTGGTCGCGAGTAGCTCTTGACCTTTGTCAGGGCTTGCGAATTCAAATCTCGCGCAGCCCGCCACTACCTCACTATAATTCTGATGGTTTGGGGCTTAAAATAGTGTTGGGTGAGAGGAGATAGGATAAAAATATAAAGTATTTCGTTCAAAAGTTTGTTAGTATTATCCGTTGGTCTCCGTGGTTGTTTGAATGTGGTTCATCTATTGTTTGTAGTTTTTATTTTTGAGAGAAGTGGTTATTATGTCTGATGTTGAGCAGATTGATGGTTGGCGCGTTATTGAGGCTTTTATTGAGGAGAATGGTCTGGTTCGTCAACATTTAGATTCTTACAATGAGTTCATTAAACATGGCTTACAGCAGATTGTGGATGAAGTTGGCAAAATTGAGCCTGAGGGTGAGAACTACTACGTTAAACTGGGTAAGATTGATGTGGGTAAGCCTACCATAAAAGAGGCTGACGGCTCCACAATGCCTGTTTTTCCCAACGAGGCTAGAATCCGCAATTTGACTTACGCGTCTAATTTACATTTGGAAATGACCATAGTTTATAACGACGATAGGGGAGGTGGGACTGAGGATGCGACAACCGAGGTTTATATTGGTCGCCTTCCTATTATGCTCAAGTCCGAAAAGTGTCCCCTTTCCCAGTTAAGTAGAGAGGAGCTCATCACTCTAGGCGAAGATCCAGATGATCCGGGAGGCTACTTTATTATTAATGGCAGTGAAAGGGTTCTGGTTACTCAGGAGGATCTGGCGCCTAACCGTATTCTCATTGAGGTGGCCAATAAGAGTAGCTCGTCTACCCATGTGGCTAAAGTGTTCAGTACAGCTCAGGGTTTCAGAGCACCTGTGACTATGGAGCGGCGGCGTGACGGTTCTCTAAGGGTTTCGTTCCCCTCTGTTCCGGGGAAGATTCCACTATTTGTTTTGATTCGCGCCCTTGGACTGGAAACCGATAAGCAGATTGTAGACATTATTTCTGACGATGAAGAGATAATTCGAGAGCTTATTCCCTCGATTGAGATGGCGGCTCCCATTATTTCTCGTGATGATGCATTAGACTTTATTGGTAAACGTGTGGCTGTGGGCCAGACTAGGGACTACCGTTTGAAGAGAGCGGAACAAGTATTAGACCGTTATCTTCTCCCACACATCGGCACCACACCTAAGGATCGATTAAGAAAAGCATTCTACCTAGGCCAGATGGCCTCACGTATTATAGAGTTGGCTCTTGGTAGAAGAAGCGAGGATGACAAAGACCACTATTCTAACAAGAGGTTGAAGCTCGCAGGAGACCTTTTAATGAGTTTATTCCGGGTGGCCTTTCTCAGCCTCTGTAGGGATATAAAATATCAGTTGGAGAGAAACGCTGTTAGAGGCAGACGTAGAAACATTAAGACCGCGGTTCGTGCAGATGTGATTACAGATCGATTACACCATGCACTTGCAACCGGCAACTGGGTCGGCGGAAAAGCAGGGGTAAGCCAACTCCTAGATAGAACCAACTACATGTCTGCATTAAGCCACCTTCGGAGAGTGGTTTCACCTCTAAGCAGAAGCCAACCCCACTTTGAAGCGCGTGACCTACACCCTACCCACTGGGGCAAAATATGTCCAAACGAAACTCCAGAAGGGCCTAACTGTGGATTGGTCAAAAACTTGGCGCTACTGGCCTACATATCAGTGGGTGCAGATGAGGCGGAAGTGGAAAGCATTTTCGTAGATCTTGGCGTTCAGCCTGTAGAGGAACTGGAGGGAATGAAGGGAGTTAAGGGAGCTCAAGTCTACCTTAACGGTCGACTAATAGGAGTGCATCAACAACCATTAGCCTTTCTTGCAGAAGTTAAGAAGAGAAGGAGAAGCGGCCAAATAACCAACGAAGTTAATATTGCTTACTATCCCGACACTAATGAGATACAGGCTAACTGTGATGCTGGTCGCGTCCGACGGCCCCTGATAATAGTGGAAAACGGAGTGCCGAAACTTACCTCTGAACATATTGCAAAACTCAGAAGCAAAGAATGGAAGTTCAGTGACCTCATCCGTAGAGGTATCGTAGAGTTCTTAGACGCAGAAGAAGAGGAGAATTCACACATTGCAATGTATCCTAAAGATATAACTGAGAAAACTACCCACCTAGAGATTGCGCCAAGCTCAATATTAGGAATCTCTGCCAGCATAATTCCTTATCCTGAACATAACCAAAGCCCCAGAAATACCTATGAGGCGGGGATGGTTAAACAAGCTCTAGGACTCTATGCTGCGAACTACAGAACGCGAGCAGACACGAGAGCCCACCTACTGCATTATCCACAAGTACCCATAGTAAACACTAAAGCCACTATGCCTACTGGATTCGATAAAAGACCCGCGGGACAAAACTTTATAGTAGCAGTGCTATCCTATGAAGGGTACAACATAGAAGATGCCATAATAATTAACAAGGCCTCCATAGAGAGAGGACTCGGGAGGAGCACATTCTTCAGAAGCTATGAAGCTGAGGAGAGAAAATATCCTGGAGGACAAGAAGATAAATTTGAAATACCCGACAAAAGCGTTAGAGGATACCGCGCCGCAGAAGCCTATCGTCACCTATCTGATGATGGCATAATCGAGCCCGAAGTTGAAGTCCAAGGCGGCGAAATAATAATTGGGAGAACAAGTCCACCCCGGTTCCTAGAGGAAGAGGCAGGATTTGAAATGCCCACCCAAATCCGAAGAGAAACATCAACCAGCATGCGCCACGGAGAAACAGGAATAGTAGACACTGTATCAATAACTGAAACTATAGATGGGAACACTCTAGTCAAAGTAAAAATCAGAGATCAACGCATCCCAGAACTCGGAGATAAATTCGCCACAAGACATGGACAAAAGGGAATAATTGGGCTAATAGTACCCCAAGAAGACATGCCCTTTACAGAGGAAGGCATAGTACCAGACCTTATAGTCAACCCTCATGCTATACCCTCCAGAATGACCCTTGGACAAATAATAGAATCGATAGCCGGAAAAGTAGGGGCACTCGGTGGAAGAAAAGTCGATGGAACCGCATTCAGCGGTGAACCCGTCAAAAAACTATACCAAGAGCTAATTCAAAGGGGCTACAAATACAACGGCAGAGAAGTGATGTACAATGGGATAACGGGAAGAAAATACGAAGCAGACATATTTATAGGGGTAGTCTATTACCAAAAATTACATCACATGGTGGCAGATAAAATACATGCAAGAGCAAGGGGACCGGTACAAATACTTACAAGACAACCCACAGAAGGACGAGCCCGAGAAGGAGGGCTCAGATTTGGAGAAATGGAACGAGACTGCCTAATTGGCCACGGGGCAGCCCTTCTTCTGAAGGAGAAGCTGGTTGAGGAGTCGGATAAGACCACCACTCTTGTTTGCGAAGAATGTGGTATGCTCGCAGTCTACGACAAGAACAAGGGCCGTTTTTATTGTCCACTTTGTGGCGAGGACACTCGTGTGGCTAAGGTCAATATGAGCTACGCTTTCAAACTTTTATTACAGGAGCTTATGGCTTTAGGTATTGCTCCACGCCTTAAGCTCGCGGAGAGGACCTAAGCTTTCCAATTTTTTGAGATGGTTTGTAGTATTTTTTTCTTTAATTTTTTGTTAGACGTATTCGTCTGTGACCATTAGGTCTCTCACTTTTTCTATTTCGGGGAGTTGGTCTACTTTCTTCTGTTTGAAGAGGGAGTAGCTTTCCATATTCTTGCTTTTTACCAGAGCTATGATATCGAAGATGCCGCCAGTGCAAGTGTATAGTTTGATGACTTCAGGATATTTTGCGATTTTTTTTGCAACTTCTGCGGTCTTTTGATATTTAGTTTCGATTAGCAGTATGGCTAGAATGTCAAAGTCGAGCTTTCTCCAGTCTATTGAAATCATAAATTGCTTTATTACCTTTAGATTTATCAATTTTTTGAGCCTGTTATTTACTGTTCCTACGCTTACCCCAGTTTTCATAGCTATTTCTTTAAGGGAGGTTCGGGAGTCTTTTTCGAGTGCCTCCAGTATTTTTCGGTCTAAGTTATCCACTGTTTTCAAGCTTTAACCCCCGATTTTGGTTAAATCAAAATTGTTAATGGAGCATATAAGTTTGATGGTTGATATTCTTCAAAAAGTTGCTCTTCTTATAAATTTATGAAAATGCTTTTTAAGAGCACATAGACGCAAATTTGGTTTAGAAGTAAAAACCACAAAAGCAATTTAAATTGGGGGCGCCAAATGGTTGTGTCTATTGATAGGGAAGTATTGAGTTTTAAGGGTAATTTTTAGGGCAGCTTGCTTATGAGACCTTCCTGAATGGCTTTGGCGTAATTGTCTTTTAGTAGAGTTAGCACACCTTCAGCCTTCTTTAGGCCTGCAACGGCAAGTACAAAAGCCTCCTCTACGCCAGTATTTAGGTTGTTAAGAATTCGTCCCGCATCAATGGAAACACCGACATCGCATACAATTACGCTGACATTTAGGGTTTGCCTCAAAACCGCAAGCATCAAGTCGACGTATTCGCCCCTCCCTTCCCGAAAGCATTTTGAAACAAAGAAAGTTATTGACGTGGTAGGCACAAATATTCGGCTTCCTTCGGCCTTCGCCTTTCCCCAATACTCAGTAGCTTTTGGATCCCCTTCAATAAGGCTGTAAAGGAAAGATGAATCAGCAACCAGAAACAATTTAAACCCCCAAAGTCAACGAATTAGATTACAAGAACCTCCAATAGGGTAAGTAATTAAAGGTATATATTTAGCTCTTGGGAGCCGATCTGGTGTTATATGCTTCCTTTTCCTGAAAGGAGGGACATTTTATTTTCTTTTCCGGGGTGGAAAACATTCACCAAAGTCCAAATAAGGCTTCCTTTGAGGTTTTAGAGCCCCAGTATCCGTTATTCAACCACAACAGCTAAATACATACAACTAAAGAAATTTATAAAGGTTAATAAAAATCTTACTAAAAATCCAAAAAGATCAGAATGCCCGAAGTAATCCAAACGGGGAGGATTGCTTTAAAAATAGTTCTTCAAATTATAGGTTGTCTCCACAGCTGCAGAAAATTTCGTGAAGAAGATCGAAGAGATCTTCGTATCCTTCACGATTTATTATCGAAGTTGCAATTACTCTCACCGCGGGTCTCACTTTATTTATTATTTTAAGAGAGTCCAGAGCTAGATCATTTATTACTCCACCCTGCTCTGCATCCGTAATTTTTTTTCTGAGTAGCGCCGGATTGTTAAGCATCCCCACAAATTCTTTGGATTTTAGCATATCTGACTTATGGAGTACTGTTATTAGGCTTATGCCAAGTTGTATTTGAACCGCCATACTCATGAGAAGAGCGACAACGAATCCTGAAGCAGTGGGAGAGGTGTCTGCGCCTAATAGGAAGACCCCGCAAACGCGCATATTGCGTTGGAGTTTTTCCATAAACAGGCTTCCAGTAGGTTTAAAGGCAAAAACTTCCAGTTGCCCAGGAAAATCTATGAGTATAAAGTCGGCTAGGGTTTTTTTCATTTGTTCTAAAATCTGCTCTGACATTTCATATATCTTCTGACTTGCCCTTATTATAGAAGCATTTGGACCAATGTGTTCAGTTTTCATTATTTCGTAAACATTGAAAAAATCCCGTATATCAAAAGCTGGTGTGTAGGGCAAGTACTCTGCCCCTGCATCCAGATTGAAAATTTTTACATTGTAGTTCTTTTCGGCTAGAAATTCACCAAAACTTCCTGCAAGAGAGGTTTTACCTGAACCAGCGGGACCCAAAAAAGGGACTGCCAACACCTGTATTACCCCCTATCCATTTTAGCATAAATTCTTATTCCATTTTTGATAAAGAGGAGCTGATTTTTCCTAATAGGGTGGGAAGACTGGAAATTCTTAACCTTTTTCTGGTTGCATTAATTCTAAGAGTGAAAAATGGGCACTGATAAAAATGAGTTTAAAGAATAAATTTGAAAAGAAGGAGGTATCTAAACTAACTCTGCTTCTTTTCCGATAGCTTGCCCCGGTAAGCCTTTTTGGAATCTAACTTTCACTAAACCGTTTTTACCGTGGACTTTGACGATTTTCCCTCTCAATTTTTTCCCAGAGGCAGTTTGCCACACCACCCATCTGCCAATGAATCTAGAAGCTTCTTTATCTGAATCAACCCCTTGTATTTTAACTTCCATAAATTTGTTTTTTTGGTCGTCTGCTCTGCGAATATAGTTTATGATAACACATTTTCTGCCTACAGCCGTAGCACTCTCAGACATTTTAGACACCTCTTATTAGCAAGGTTCGTGAATAAATTGACATTATTCTTTAAAAAGCGTTGTGGTGTTCATCATATTTAAACAACGCTTCCGAGGATGTTGGCCTATTGCGGAGTTGAATTCCATTGCTCAACTTTTTTGCGTCTTCAAATGCTCCATTTTTATTACACATGGGTGTTTAAAAATGGGGGAGAAAAGGCTGCCTCCAACTTAAAAAGTCCCCCAAAACTGTGTGTTGCGATTAAAAGTAAGGACAGCAACCCCAAAAAGAATCTATGTAAAAGACATTTTCTGCAAATCCAATTTGGAATAGTTTAACTAAAAGGCGATGTGAAAAATTAAAGGTGAATATTCAATATTATGCTTTAGGTTCATAGATTACGATGTGTTTGCGAAACATTTAATACCTTGTATAATATAAGGATGAACCACTATTATTTAGGTGGTTTGAATTGGTGATGCCCTGCCAATATCTATGGAGCGAACTTGGACGTGGTGGCGCGGTGATGCCCTGCCAATTTATTTAGCTTTAAGTCCTTGCCAACGTACTGTTTTTAGTTTAGATTTGATTTCTGAAAAATTCAAACAAAAACTGTTTTTAGAGGGATTTTATGTTGAATACAGACAACACCATCGTGGTTAAATTTGGTGGTTCTTGTTTGTCCACCAGTGAGGACCTGGTAAAAGCAGCTAAGATGGTAGTTGCGGAAACCATTAAGGGTAGGAACGTAGTGGTAGTTGTATCTGCTCTAAAGGGAACCACCGACCAGTTATTAAGGTTAGCTGAAGGATCTACTGGGGGAAATATAAGCTCAGCGGAACTGGATGAGATACTGTCTATGGGTGAAAGGGTGGCGGCCCGCCTGATGGCCTCGGCGCTGAGATCCGCAGGAGTCAAGAGTATTTCTATAGACCCTTACTCCGAGTATTGGCCTATCTTTACAAACGACCGCTTTGGAAACGCAGACCCCCTTGTTAAGGAAACAAAAAAGGCGGTAGTAGAAAAATTAACTCCTTTGATAGAGAGTCAGGTGGTTCCAGTTGTATGCGGATTTCTGGGGAAGACTCTTCATGGCCAAATCACCACACTGGGACGTGGTGGAAGTGATACGTCTGCAGTACTGATTGGAAACTGTTTGGCGGCCAAAGAAGTAATTTTGGTTAAGGATGTGGAAGGCGTTCTTACGGGAGATCCCGACTTTATTGAGAGCACTGCCCTCATAAAGTCGCTAGACACAGAGGAGGTGGTTAGACTCACCTCAGCAGGAGCCAAAATAATCCATCCCAAGGCCTTATGGTTCAAACCTCGAGATATGCTGATAAGGATTGTCGGTTTTCAAAATGGAGACCTAACAGCTACCGGAACAGTGATAACAGGTTCAGGTTTCCCAGAACTGCAGGTTTTAGCCAGTGACACTAATGTTTCTATGATCACAATAGTTGGGGAAGAGGCTGTTAAACCCGAAGCGTTGTTCTCCATCCTTTCAGCGGTAAGAGAGGCGGGAGGAAAAATTTTATCCGCAGCTTTAGAGCCCTTATCTCTAATATTATACATATCTGGTGAAAATACTAAAAAGGTAGTAAACTCAATCCATAGGACAATTAGAGAAAAGGGGTTAGGTAAGGCGATTTCTCTTTTCGAGAATCTTTCAATGATTACTGTTAAGGGTGGAAATTTAGAAACCTCACCGGGCATAGTTGATACGGTTACAAGTCTCCTCGGAAAAGCGAAAATCAACATTTTTGGAATTCTGACCATAAGCTCAAGTGTGAGAATTTTCGTTAATCAAAAAGAAAAAGGAAAGGCAACGGATCTAATTAAAAAGAATCTGGAGGTTAAAGATTGAAAAAGATAGACGTCTCAATTTTGGGTTGCACAGGAACCGTGGGCCAAAGACTAATAGAAATGGTCTATAACCATCCTTGGTTTAATATTGTCTCCATCGCAGCTTCGGAAAGATCTGCTAGTAAAAAGTACAAGGAAGCCGCCGTAAACTGGCACCTCCCTATGGACATTCCTGAGGAAATAAGGGATATGACGGTGGTAAATACTGACCCCCGAGAAACGGGTGCGCGCCTAGTTTTTTCAGCCCTGCCTTCAGATATAGCGAAAGAGGTTGAGAAGAATTTTGCAGAGGTGGGCTGCGTGGTTGCCAGCAACGCCAGCGCCTACAGAATGGAAAAAGATGTGCCCTTAGTTATTCCAGAGGTAAACCCGGACCATCTTCAACTAATCGAAGTACAGAGAGAAAATAGAGGGTGGGATGGTTATATAGTGACTGACCCTAATTGCACGACCATTGGTTTGGCTATGGTTCTTAAGCCCATTTATGACCGTTTCGGACTCGATACAGTGTATGTAAGTACCATGCAGGCCATTTCGGGAGCAGGCCTCCCCGGCGTCCCCGGATTACTAATCACGGACAATATAATTCCGTATATCAAAGACGAAGAGAAAAAAGTGATGACGGAGAACCTAAAAATTTTGGGTAAAATCAAAGATGGGGAGGTTAAATTTGCAGATTTCAAAATAGCGGTCTCATGTAACAGGGTACCAGTAATTGATGGACACACTGAAACCGTTTTCATCAAAACCAAGGAGCCAGTAGATGTTGAAGAAGCCAAAAAAGTTCTCAGCGAATTTGAAGGGGAACCCCAAAGACTGAACTTACCCTCAGCTCCCAAAAAACCCGTAATAGTCAGAAACGAGGAAGACAGGCCTCAGCCAAGATTGGATCGCATGGCAGGTACAGTTCCAGGAATGAGTGTAACAGTGGGAAGAGTAAGGCAGGGATTTGATGAGAATCATTTACTTTTGACTCTAATTAGTCATAACACTATCAGAGGCGCAGCTGGAGCCGTAGTTCTAAACGCTGAACTTTTATATGCAAAAAAACTTTTGTGAGAGAATGAAAAATGAGAGGAAAAGAACTTAGATTGAGGCGAATAATGGAAAACAACAAATCTGTAATAATTCCCATGGATCATGGAGTTACCAATGGACCAATTAAGGGACTTGAAAACATTAAGAGCATGGTGGAACTAGTTTCAAAAGGAGGAGCAACGGCAGTTTTGCTTCACAAAGGTATAATTAAACAGCTAGAGAAAGCACCTAATTGTGGGCTAATAATGCATATTTCAGGAAGCACCGCTCTTGGACCGGATCCTAACTGGAAGGTGATTGTAGGTACAGTAGAGGAAGCAGTAAAACTTGGAGTAGACGCAGTTTCCATACACGTTAACATTGGAAGTGAAAGGGAACCAGAGATGCTAAAGGATCTGGGTCAGATATCAACGGAATGTGAAGATTGGCAAATGCCCCTAATTGCTATGATGTATCCTCGCGGTAAAAATATTGATGCATTTGATCCAAAGGTTATCGCCCACGCTTCAAGAATAGGGGCGGAGCTAGGAGCAGACATTATAAAAACGCCGTTCACAGGGAAAGTAGACACCTTTTCAAAGGTGGTTGAGGGGTGCCCGGTGCCTATTATTATTGCGGGAGGACCTAAAACAGAGACTGACAGTGAAGCCCTTCAAATGGTTAAGGATTCCATGGAAGCGGGAGCCATGGGCGTAGCTATGGGGAGAAACGCATTCCAACACCCGAACCCCACAGCCTTCGTAAGAGCAGTATCAGAAATAGTTAAAAAGGGAATCTCGGTGAAGGAAGCACTAGAAATCTTGGGGTCAAAGTGATGAAGAAGATAGTAATACGTCTTAATGGTGGCTGGGAGGACATTAAGGGACTGGCTGTAACTTCAATGACCAGCGGAATAAACACCTTCATAGCAGACAAATCAGTCATACCTCAACTTAAGCAACTGGGTTCAGTGACTGTTTTTTCCCCTTCCGAGAATCCCAAACCAGATGTATTGATTGTTACAGAGACCAGTTCCGAAAAAATTCTAAGAATCTTGGAGCATGAAAAAAAGGTAGCGTGTTGGGTAAACATAAAAACTAAGAAAGACGAAGAGAAAGTCTCTGAACTTTCTAAAATGGGAGTTCCATATGTTATTGTGGAAACTGAAGACTGGAAAATAATTCCCATAGAAAACTTGATTGCGGAACTCCACAAATCCTCCACAGAGCTATATGCTGAAGCCAGAAACTTGGATGAGGCGAAAACCCTTTTCCAAACTCTAGAAATCGGAGTTGATGGGGTGGTGTTCACACCCAAAACGGCCAAAGAAATAACGGAGCTAAAGAAAATAATTGAGATGCCCAAAAGACTTGAATTAACCGCAGCAAAAGTTGTGGAGGTAAAGGAGGTAGGATCGGGAGACCGCGTCTGCATAGATACCTGTTCACTTCTCAAAGAAGGGGAAGGAATGCTGGTAGGTAGCCAATCCCAAGGTTTATTCCTCATCCATAGTGAAACCCTTCAAACAGAATTTGCAACACCCAGACCCTTCAGAGTGAATGCAGGAGCGGTTCACGCATATGTATTGATGGCGGACGGAAAAACGAAGTATCTTTCAGAACTCGAAGCAGGTGACAACGTACTTGCAGTTGATTATCAGGGAAATTGTCGGGAAGTTGTTGTGGGACGCGTAAAGATAGAAAAAAGACCCTTACTAATTGTGCAGGTGGAATTAGATAGGAAGTGTTTCAAAACGCTGGTTCAAAACGCTGAAACAGTAAACTTAGTGGACAAAGACGGAAAACCTATTTCTGTTGCAAAACTAAAAAAGGGAGACGAAATTCTGATTTACACCATCACAGGCGGACGACACTTTGGAAAAACCATAGAGGAAACAATTATAGAAAAATAAAACTATACCGAAAACAAAGCATAGCACCTGTTGCTTGAAAGTATTGCCTTTTGTGTGTGTACTCAAAAGTACGAAAAAAGTCCTAGGGTTTGAGCTTAAAACCGGTGTGCTTAAGTGAGGAAGACATACCTATTTTTTGACGATGATGAGAAGAACGATCCCCAGAAACACCAGTTCTAACGGGAGAAGCCATAAAAGCTGTTCTTGCAGCTCTACTCAGCCAGTATTTAAAATATTATGGTTATGGGTTCTAGGTTAAGTTTTTTATATGTTTCCCTTATAATATATAAAATCTCGCTTAGGTTTTGGCGCACATAAAGTAAATGGCTTACACAGCCTCTTTTGCAGTCACTAGCACCGAATTTTTTACAAATCACTTCTCCCCGTGTCTTAAGCTCTTTCACCACATCATGCTCTCTGTTTCTTAAAGCTTCAGCAAAAATTACACCAATAATTTTTGAGTTATTGCCTGCGAGAAGATAATCAATGTGCCAAAAATTATTCTTTTTATCTGAGAGATGCCTCTTTATTCTGCCCTCCAAACTACTGGACCCCTTTCCCATGGCAGATCCAGTATACACATAGAACCCAGCTGGTAGTTTGATTATTCCCAATCTGCCTATCTGAATCCTCGTTCCCCTAGTGATTTCTATTAGTAGAGAGTAAACACCTTTTTTCTCAGATCTTGTAATCATTATTGTCACTAACTATGATTAATGGAGCGAAAATAGGTGTTTTGAGTTTGTTAGGAACATTTCCCGTCTCAGCGTAACTATAATTAATCATCCCCATAGGTCATTCTTGCCGGTTTGCTTCATCGATTTCGGGTATCTTCCTTTTGATTTACGAAATTTTCTCATATTATAATGTTTTGCGATGGGATTAAACCTTTTCCGATAGCAATCTACAATTTGAATTTAATTTTTGAGTAAAGAGTACAATTCTCATAGTTAAATATTGTCTAAAGTGCTTAGGGTGATGCAGATTTATTCGGCTTCATCTCCCTAATAAGGTTCCAAATCGTGAAAGAAGCCCTATAAACACCCCTTTTTGAGGCGAAACCGAACAATTCTACATCACCAGTGCTTAGTGTTGCGCTTAGTGTTAAGGTTTGTGATGGTTAGTCCCATACCCACTAGTCTAACCATCAAGAGGCAAAGGCTCTTTGTCAAAAGTAGGCGAAAATCTCAAAATAAGAATGCCTTTCCAGAGGCGAATACGCTGCCTTAAGGGTAGCAGAATAAGTGGGTTTTTCATGGTTCTCCTAAAATGTGATGCCTATGTAATTTTTATAAAACTTTAAATGTTCTAGAAACCCAATTATTATATAATAAACACTACTTCTAGGAGATAATGGGATGCAAGAAGAAAATCGTTCCGAAGCAGTCGACTCAAAGGCTGAGGAGTTTTATTCCGCTGATTTGCTACGCAAAAATCTTAGTGACCTAGAATCTGCAGTAGATGATGTAAAGCTTGGGTTGGATGCTGCGATTTCAGGAAGTTTGGAGAATTTAAAGGAGAACATCCTTAATATGAAGGATTTGGTGAGTGAGCGTTTAGTTGCTAAGGTTCACATTAGATTTGCTTCTGAACTAATAAAATATACCTTTGTTGACACGGTGTCAGAAGTCGTTGATGAGGTGAGAGAACAAGCCATACAAAACCTGTCCAACGCTATTGAGGGGGAAATGCAAGTTTTTAGAGAAGCCATAAACAAATTCGCCAAAGAATTTTCTAATGTTCTTAAAGGGGAGCGAGAAAAAGTTAATGAAACAATCAGACAGTTTGATGAGCAACTCGCAGAGCGAGAAGCTCTCCTAAAAAAGAACACTCTAGCCTTGGTAGAAAAGGTGAAGGAACTAGAGGAAAAAGAAAGAGAACTGGAAATTAGGAGAAAGGAGTTAGAAGAGGTAAAGAGTAGCTTAGAACAGAAAAGAGCGGAGTTGGATTCTGTAGAATTCCAAATGAAGGCAGCTTTAGAAAAATACGAGGAGGAAAAACTGAAGTCCCGAACACTACTTGAAAAGCTCGAAAATGCAGAGCAAGAAATTAAAAAACTTGAAAGCAAAGAGAAAGAAGTTAGACAGAAAGTTGAGGAGCTAAATAAGCAGCTCCTTGAAAGAGAGAAAATTTTCAAAGAAACCAGCGAAAAACTTAAAGAGAGAGAAAAAATATTAGAAGAAAAAACCCGCGAACTAGACCAAAAACGAGTCATCCTAGAGAAAATTGAAAAAGAGCTTGAGAACGCACGACAGGAATACAATAATCTACAGAAATTATTAGAGGAAGAAAAAAGTCGCTCTGGGGAACTATTAGAAAAGTATGAAAGGGCACAGTTAGAGGCTAAAAAACTGGAAAAGGAGGAGGAGGAAGCTAGAGCCCGAATACAAGAACTTAATATTCAACTTAAAGAAAGAGAGAAGACGCTGGAGGAGAGAACTAAGTATCTTTTAGAGAGGGAGAAAGCCCTAGAGGTAACTAACGTCCAGCTTGCGGCAAAGAGTAGAGAACTCCAAGAAAAAGAAAAGGAGTTAATCGCAAAGAAGGAAGAGTTGGAAAAAGTAAGATTTGAATTGGAGTCCACAAGCAAGGAACTATTAAGACTTCAAATGACACTCGAAACTGAAAGAGGGAGGGCAGCGGAGCTAGAGGAGAAATTAGAGGATGCACAGCTTGAGCTGTCCAAATTTAACCAGCAAATCAAAAACTTGGAGAGCATGGTCAAAGAAAGGGACGCCTTCATAGCAGAAGGGGCGAATATGCTCAAACTGAAAGAAAGAGAGGTAGAAAGACTAAAAAGCCTAATTGAGGATAGCCGCAAAGACTTGGAACTTAGGGAGGATAGGCTTAGAGATGCCCAAAAGCTCTTAGAGCAACTTGAGAGTGATGCTGCAAAACTGCGCTCTGAAATCGAAAACTTGAAAAGTAACATCGAGGGCAACGCAGCTTTAATCAGAGAAAAGGAAAGCCAATTACGCTTGAAGGAAGAAGAAATAAAATCACTAAAAGACGAGATGCAAATAATCCAGAAGCAAATATTTGTTAGGAAGGATGAGATAGAAGCCAAAGTTAAGGAGCTTGAGACTAAAGCTAAAGAAATGGAAAAAATGAAGGAAGAACTTGAAAGAGAAAAGAAGATTCGCGAAGAACAACTAGAGAAATACAGGGAGGCCATGATACTTGATCCTCGGTTCAAAATATACTTTATAATTGAAAGCCTCAAAAAAATCAGCGTAGATAGCCTGATTAAAGCGACGGGAATAGCTCCAGTACAGATACGCGCCAATCTTGCTTGGCTTGAAAGAGCAGGAATGGTAAAAGTAGAAGACAATATGGTATACGTTAGTAAACATCTAACTTAATTGGATGGCTGCCTATTAGGAGGCATTGTACCAGTTTCTAAGAATCACAGTTTAAACACAAATGTCTGCCGCAAAACTCACAGGTTGTGCTATGAGCTCCACATATAGGACGCCCACAGTCTTCACAATAGTAGTCTGTTTCACTCTTACAGAAATAGCATAAAGATTTTTTGGTGATTGTTTCACAAACTGCTACCATTCCCTTTTCACCTTTCTAGGAAGACATATTTCCAGAAAAATATTTTAAAATAATGTATCAAAAGGAACAAACATTTTCTAGAATGATTCAAGTATAACACAAAAAAAGGCTCGCCATAGTTGTTGCGAAATAGTAAAAATATGGAACAATTTCAAGGCCAATTTTTACCAGAAACTGTTTAGTAGTATTCTAAATAATCTCCTCTCCGGCACTCACCGAAAAATTGGGAAAAAGGATATTCCCCCACAAGCCTAGAAGAAAAATTAGGAAAAATGGTTGCAACAAAACAAATTTAATATTGACAAAGCTAATTATTTGCAGAAAGACGGTGATCATTATGCCCATTGAAGCATCCGACGTTAAGAAAATCATTGGAACATACATAGTTGATAATTATGGTCTCGTTTTCAAGCTGCGCAAACTCTCCTTAGATGAGGGATACTGGAAAGCCGTATTTGGCTATCAGCATTTCTCCCTTGGAAAATACATTGGGGACGTGGGAGAAATAATAGTAAATGCTGAAACCGGAAAAATTGTAGCAGCACCCAGCAAAGAAGAGGTTAAGAATAAGGTTTTAAAGTATAACAAAAAAGTCGAAAAGGCACTGGATTTGATTAAAGATGGAAAAATATAGAAGTGGATTCCCCGGTTATTGCTATGAGAAACATTTTCATATTTTACTATAAGAACATATTTCTATTCTTTATTTATATTTGGGAACGCTGGAGGGTGTATTTATCTTTCTGAAATGTAAAACTCATGTGGGATTTTTACAAAATCGAGTGAACAGCATAGATTGAAAGGTGTTTAGGACCAAAAATTACACTCTCCGTGTGTTTTATATAAGATATCAAAGACTTTTTGAAAAATTATAATTTGGGCGTCAGTAAAAGAATGCTTGTATTTTTGGCTTCGCTTCTATTGCGGGCTGTATGACAATTTAATTTTCTATTACATAATCTCGGCTGGTTTTCAAAACTTTGATTATCTTATATAAGTTATTATAGGCACTTGCATATTTGATGTCCTTAGCTAGTTTTTCTCTTACCTTTTGAAAGTTTTTGAAGAATTCCGCCTTATTATTTTGTTTAATTGTTTTTTTTAACTCGCTGAACACTTTTTCCAACTTTTCTAGGAAGTTCACAAAATCTTTATTGCCCATTTGTATTTCAGAGTACAGCGTGGGATCCTCCCCAAAAACGCATTCGGTTAAAAGAAGCTGCAATTCGAATGTTGTTCCTGAGAACTCTCTAATCTGAGAAATGGCTTCTGGAACTTCTAATAGAGCCGCACCAAATAATATATTCAAAAAGTGAGGTAAACCAAGTACCACACTAATCATTCTATCGTGAGTTTTACCCTCGGTTACTACTACCCGAGCACCATCGCCACTAAACAATTGCTCCAGTTTTGCGGCCGCATCCTCTGAGCCAAGAATTGGTATGATAGCTACGGTGTGACCCTTTAAGCCTGTAGCGCCCGGCCCAAACATTGGGTGAACACTAACCGCTTTGAATCCATACTTCAAGCTCTGTTCCTCTAAAATTTTGGGTATATCCCCTTTAACAGAAGCTATGTCAAAGAGTATTGTTTTAGGATTTAGGAAGGGGGCTATCTCTTTTATAATGCTTACTGTACTGGAAATAGGCACAGAAACCATTACTAGATCCGCGTTTTTTACAGCATCCACATTATTTTCTGCATAGTCCACTCCAAGCTTCTCTGCTGTGGCGATTAGTTTCTCGCGGTTCCTGCCACTCAGAACTACGGAGTACTTTTTATCTTTGAAGTATTTAGAGAACCATGAGCCCATACGCCCAGATCCACCCACAATTGCAACTCTAGAAGGTTTCACCTTTATCCCTCCTGATTACATATGATTGCAGTCTATACCCCACTGCTTGGTTGTTTTTCCTCTTCCTGAATTTTTATTGAGTATTTTATTAACAGTTGGGTTAACTCTTCGCCGAGTTCGGGAAAAATATTTAGCTCGTCACAGGTCTCTCGCACTTTGTATAATAGTCTCCTCTCAGCATATTCGTCTTTTATGGGGAGCCCTTTTAACGCCTTTACTCTTTTTACTTCTCTTGCTAGATCCAGGCGTTCCTTTACTAGTTTCAAAATTTCAATCGTAACATCAACGATTTTCAGCCTTAGAGCTTCAAGTTCCTCCAAAGTGTTTTACCTCGAAAATTTTTCACAACAATTTGCTGGCTTAACTATCCTGTGAAGCGGTTAGTGTTTAAAACCTTCTGGTAGCTTTTATGAGTTATCTCCGCTATAAATATGGGTAATCTATTACTATTTTAGCCGCATCTAATACGAATAAAATATGTACTTTTTGGTTTTAGAACTTAGGTGACTTATTCTTTCACATCTTTTTCTCTAAAACTCTTGGAATCAGGTGGGCAGAAATTGCATGATCAAGAATAACCATTGCAACCATTGCTTCCACAACGGGAACGGCTCTGGGCACTATGCAGGGATCATGCCTTCCCTCGACTTCTATTATAGTTTCCTTCATACTTAGCAGATTCACTGTTTGTTGCTTTTTGCGGATTGATGGTGTGGGCTTTATGGTAACTCTACAGGTTATGGGCATTCCATTGCTTATTCCACCCAGAATTCCTCCCGCATAGTTTGAAAGTGTAATTATTTTGCCCTCGCGTAGAGCGAAGTGATCGTTGTGCTGGGAACCAGTCATTCTAGCAGAATCCACTCCGCTTCCAAACTCAACGCTTTTCACCGCAGGTATGGAATAGAGCGCCTTACTTATGTCGCCTTCAAGAGTGTTGAAAACAGGATCGCCCAATCCCGCTGGAACGTTTAATGCTATGCACTGAACGGCCCCACCCACACTATCTTTTTGCTTCTGCGCCTCATTTATGCGTGCTATCATTTGCTTTGCCGCTTCTGGATCAGCACACCTCACGGGGTTATTGTCAGCTTGTCTTATTTCATCTAAGGATCTTTTTTCAGCCTTTACTCCTCCGATTTCAGTGGTGTGCGCCAGAATTTCAACATTAAGAGTTTCGCGGAGCAATTTTTTAGCTACGGCGCCTCCCATAAGGTAAGAGATTGTAGTTCTCCCTGATAATCTTCCTCCGCCCCGGGGATCATTGAAACCTCCATATCTTACAAACGCAGTGTAGTCGGCATGCCCAGGTCGTGGTTCATACTTAACAGTTTCGTATTTTGTAGAATCTACATCTTTGTTCCAAACAACCATACATATTGGGGCGCCTGTTGTATATCCCTCAAATAATCCTGAGAGTATTTCAACTTCGTCGGCTTCGCTTCGAGTGGTGGTTATCCCGCTTTGTCCAGGTTTTCGTCTGTCCAACTCTCTTTGTATATCTTTCTCGGAAAGCATTAGTCCCGCAGGACATCCATCTATAACGGCGCCCACACATCTCCCATGACTTTCACCAAAAGACACTAAAACAAACCTTTCACCAAAAATGTTACCCGTCATTTTTATTCGTCCCTCTAAAATTTGCACCTAGAGAATTCATATCCTCAATAAAGGAGGGATAAGAAACATCCACAGACTCGACCCCCGAAATAATAGTTTCCCCTTCTGCTGCTAAAGCAGCAACTGCAAGAGCCATAAGTATTCTATGATCATTATAAGTTTCAACACGAGCTCCCTTTAGTTTCCCACCATGAATGGTAAGACCGTCTATCTTTTCATCTATGTGAATACCCATTTTGGATAGTTCTTTGGCCATGGCAGACACGCGGTCGCTCTCCTTGTAACGAACATGCTGTGCATTAAAGATATCAGTTTTACCCTCTGCAACTGACCCTAAAACAGCAAGAATGGGCAGCAAATCAGGATTATTACCGCAATCAAAAGAAATGCCCTTTAGTTTATGACCTCCAATTACCCTAACATAATTTTTTCCCAATTCGACCTCAGCACCCATTTTGACAAGTATATCAACAATTTTCTTATCGCCTTGCTGGGAACTCATATCCAAATTATGGATTTTTACATCGGAATCTGTTATAGCCGCAGCTGAAAGAATAAATGCAGCCGAAGAGAAGTCCCCCGGAATCCTAACGCTGGCTGGTGAGTATGTCTGTTTTGGGGGTATAACCACACCCATATTCGGTAAGTATTTTATATTTCCCTTGAAAAGGCTTAGAACCTCCATGGTCATTTCAAGATAGGGCTCTGATTTTAGTTCGGAGGTAAAACTTATTCTTGTTTCGTTTTTAGCCAAAGGACAGGCAATAAGTAATGCTGAGATAAATTGGGAGCTGATATGTCCAGGAATATTTGTTTTTCCTCCTCTAATACCTCCGCCCTCCACCACAATGGGAGGTTTGTCATCACCCCTTGTAGAAAAACATCTCACTCCCAAATCTCCCAAAGATTTAATAAGTGGACCCATTGGTCTCTGTCGTATTGAGGAGTCGCCTGTGAGTACAGTAAATCCTGGAGCTAAAGAGGAGACAGCAGTTATAATACGAATTGTGGTTCCTGAATTATCAACATTTATAACATCCTCTGGTGTTTTGGGTGACGGGGAGCCCGAAACGCACCACACCTTTTCGCTTCTCCTCTCAATAACCGCGCCCAAGGCTTCACAAGCCCTTATTGATGCGAGAGTGTCTCTACTAATTAAGGGCCCGAAAATTTCAGATCTCCCTTCAGCAAGAGTTGATATAATAAAAGCCCTGTGAGTATAACTTTTTGAGGGAGGGGCAGAAACAGATCCTTTCAGACTACCTCCACCATTAACTACTAGATTCATTAAAATTACCTCTCTAGAGTACTTTGGCCTTTTCGTTATTAAATTCGGTGCGAATAATTCTCCCTTCTAAATCTCTCCAAGAAGCTTCTATATCGCCACAAACGTCTCTAGGGCATAGCGCAATTGTTGCGGGCCCAGTTCCCGTTAATCCCGCCGAAACCGCTCCAGCTTCAAGGGCTCTGACTGTAGCTTCGGCGTCGTAACCCAAGGCCGCGGAATAGAGCAGGCCGTTTAGAGTTATTGCAGTTTTGTATTCTCCATTCAGAGCGAGGTTAAAAACGTGTTCTACATAGTTTTTAATGGACTTCATTCTTTTAATGTTACCCTCTCTGTGGCTCTTTCTAGATGGCACCTGAATCATTACTGCCAAATCTTCATTAAGTTGCTGTCTACTAATCAATACTCTCTTTAAATTATTTGTGACCACATACCCACCAAAATATGATGCACAAGCGTCGTCAAAAGCTCCCGTAATAGTTACTCCCGACTCTAGAGATGCCTCAACGCCTATACGAATGATTTCTAGGTCTTCTAAGTTTTCTTTCAGAGCTGCAACAGTGGCTAAGGCAACCGCGTTCGCAGCTACACTACTACTCTTAAGCCCCTTAGAGATGGGAATTATGGAATTAGTAATCACTTGAGCACCATATTCCTGGCTCAGTTTAAAGTGATTCAAAACATGTTTAACAGTGGTACAGATTAGCCTAGTATTCTCGGAAGGCTCATTTAGAATTTTTCCCTCGAAAAATCCAGGTTCATCCAAAAGATCCACTTCTGCCTTTGTCCAAAGAGCTATTCCAAAAGCAGCGCCAAAACCAGTGGCAATGGCATTTACAACTGTTCCGGCTCCGAAAGCTATAGCTCTACCTTTCAATTTTTAACCCCTTCCAAGCAAACTATCAATTACCTCTCTTTTCATAATTTCTTTAGGGGCTTCAACTCCTGTCCACATTTTAAAACCAATTGCACCTTGATTGACTAGCATCCCAACTCCATCCACAACTTTTGCGCCGATTTCCCGGGCATAACTTAAAAGCAAGGTTTCTAAAGGATTGTAAACAATATCAAAAACCACCAAATCCTTGCGCAAGAAATTTCTTGGGACAGGCGACTCGCCCACATTAGGATACATACCCACAGAAGTCGTGTTAACTAGCAAGTCACAGTCAGCAAGCTCCTTCTCCAAGGATTTTGTTGTTAAACCTTTTCCACAAACTTTACAACCAAGGCCCGTTAATTCTCCGGCAAGCTTTACAGCCTTACTTCTCGTACGGTTCAAGATAGTTAATTTTGAACACACACCAGCAAGGTAAAAAGAGACAGCTCTTGAAGCCCCTCCAGCCCCAATAAGCACTACTTTTTTACCTTCAAGATTTATCCCCTCTTCCCTTAAAGCTTCTGAAAAACCCAAGCCATCAGTGTTATATCCCAAAAGTTTCCCATCCTCATTTACCACTGTATTAACTGAACCTATTTTCAGAGCTGTGGAGTCAACCTCATCTAGAAACTTCATTATCGAAACCTTATGCGGAATTGTGACATTAAATCCCCTTATGTTCAGGGCTCTAATCCCTTTCACAGCATATTTCAAATCTGCTTTCAGAACCCTAAAGGGAACATATACGTAGTTGAGGCCCAAGTATTTGAAGGCAGCATTGTGCATCCTTGGGGATAATGAGTGATCGATAGGATCACCAATCACGCAGATAACTTTGGTGCCACTCCACATCTTGTGAGCCTCCAATTTTATCCTTTTATCTAGCAACATTTAGAACATTGGCTAGTTAAACTTCATAAGGGAATACAAAATCTTGTGTATTTTTCTCATAACGGCTAAATCTATTTGGCCTGGAGCAGTACTTGTTTCTAGTGAAGCGTAAGTTAGATAAGAGCCGAAGAAGGGACATAAAACCCTGGAGATTATACCTTTTTCTCCCATACAAAATGATATTATCTTGATTCCCAAATCATGGGCCACTTGAGGGAGGGAAAGTGTAGTGAGATTATCTTTTATCTCCCTAGCGAAAGTCACGATTTTCACCAGGTCTACTCCTATTTGGGCCGCTTGATGGATTTTCTCTACCAGTTTTTCCCTTTTAGGCGTGTTTTTAAATGAATGAAATGATAGAATGACGCCCACTGAATTATGCTCCGCAGTTTTTAACAGCCGTCCTAAGGAAGATCTATTTGTACTTAACTCTAAATCTACAAATCTCGGTTTAGCTTCGATACATTTTTCTAAAATCTCAATCCTCTTTCTCTCTCCGAATTTAAACAAACCTCCTTCACTCTTTTTCCTCACGGTCAATATTAGTGGAATGGATGTTTTAGATACTAGTTCTAAAAAGTCAATATTCAGGTCTTTAAGATAATCTACTCTAACCTCAATAAAATCAGGGGCCTTTTTCGTAGTCGAAGTAATCTTTTCCAGTAATATTTTGGGATTTTCAGCCGCTATAGGAACACATATTGAAACCATCAGTGCACACCCACTATGGTAAAAGAGCTTTGGAATAACACAACCTTTTAGATTTTTCAATCTAACTGCTAAACACTTTGAAAAAGAGCAAAAATTTTTCTGGAGCTAATCCCATTTTGAAGCTAGTTGCCGAGGTATTTTCTGGAAGGGGGTATCTCCACAGCTATATAAGAAATACTTAAGCGTAAACTCTTCCTCGTTTTACTCCTTGATTGAACTCGGAGTATCCCTCCTTTACCAAAAGGTCTCGAATAGCAAATCTTATTGCTTCGCGAAGGTTCGCATAGTAGCCATTTCTCACTAATGTTTCTAAGCCCTCTATATATTCTATAGGAAGTTTAACAGATATTGGTTTCATAATTAATATCAAGAACTAACATATATAAAAAAGATTTTATCTAAGAATTTTGAGAAAATACTTGAAAAAAATAGAAAAAGCGAGAATAGAAACCAGAACCTCATTAATTTTTTCCTAAACCTATCCTTGACCGGGGTTATTTAAGGCTTCTTTCCCAAAAAAGCGGAAAAAAACCATGTTCCCTGGAAGCGAAAAGGAAAAAATTAAATGGAAAGTCTATAGTAAAACAGTTAGAAATAAAACCTATGTTAAAATTTAGGGCGTAAAAGGTTTTTATTGCAAATCGCCTGTTGGTTGGTTTTGGGTTTTGTTTTTTAAGCATCATATGTTTAAACAAAACTCCTATATAGTAGGTGTTTATCGATGTTCATTTTATGAAATAGTAAGCTGTTGAATGTAAGACGTGTTTTGATGCATACCCCCTTTGTGGGTCGAGGCTTGTGAAGAAGTACAACTGCAACCCCAGGAGGCTGGTAACGCTTGAGGAAGAAATCTACGCCCTGGAGAGGGTGCTCAGGTGCAGCAACCCGGAGTGTGTGGCAAGCTGGAATACTTTAACGCAACAAACATAATTGTTATAATGGTGCTCAGGTGCAGCAACCCGGAGTGTGTGGCAAGGGACTGGAGCTTCCGGTCAGAGGCACTACAAGCGGCAACCTTCTGGCGCAAAACCTTCGGTCTCGACGTTATAGTACACATAGCCCACCTGAAGTTTGAGGTAAGGAGAACTCACGAGGAGGTCCTCAAGGACTTGCGTTCCCGGGGAATAATTATGAGCAAGGGGAACATAACCCACCTGCTCAACTTTGTTGAAGCCTTGGTGCGAGGCTGGCACGAAGAAAACATAGAAGCCATAAAGAGGAGCATTAAGGAGCGTGGAGGCTACATCCTCGGCATCGACGGAACCAACAGCTACCGCGGGTACCGAACTTGTTAAAAAATTGTTGTTTCAGGGGTTCTGGTTGGCTTTTCCACCAGGTGTAAACTGGTGATTCTGGGAATTCCAAGGCAGAAATATATTATAGAGGAAGGTTTTGCAACACACACCCCACCAATCCTTGAAGAAATTGCAACCAAACCGCGAAAAAGACTTATTTTTTTAACAAGTTCGCGGGTACCCCCTCTACATCTTCCGAGACGCACTCTCAGGCACCGTACTCTACACAGAAGCTGCGACGAGCAACTCCTCAGATGATTTGAAGCCCATCCTCAAGAGGGTCCTAGGGATGTTCGGCAAACCCTTGGCAGTGGTCAGCGACATGCAGCCCTCCATAGTGGAGGTGGTGGAGGAGCTTCTACCCGGGGTAAAGCACCAGTACTGCCAGTACCACCTCCTGAGGAATATGGGGAAGGAACTTATGGGACAAAGCTACAGCCAGCTCGGTGGAATCATGAAGGGTGAGGGGGTGAAAACTAAAGCTAGGAGGTGGCTTCGTGGCAATTCCGAAAAATTTTCTCCGCCAACCAGGTGATGGTGAGGGACAAAAAAAGGAATAAAAAGCCTTCTTTTCCCGAAAAAAGATTTATCTATCCCCCTTTTTCCAGGACTCAAATGGGTCGGCAGGGGGGTCAGAAAACTCTTGTAGACTACTGTTTTCAGCAGGAAAAGAAGAAGGAAATCCTCAAGCATGTAGCCTACGCACTTGAAGTGACCTGCGACGACTTCCCCTATGACCTCTACTACGTGAGGCTATACGAACGGATGAAACAGGTGCGAACAGTCGTGAGGAAATGTCTGGCAGACCACATACAGGACGACGAATACCGCCATGCCCTACTTGAGATAGAGGGAATCCTCGCTGAGAGTGTGAAGGACAAAAAAGATTAGAAGCCTCGTTAAAGGGAGTTAAAGGATGATTACCGGGATTTCCAGAGACTCCGGCGTGTTCTTGAACGGGGAGGCTCTCGGGCTGAGGTTGAAGCCCGAGTTAGGGAGTGTATGGAACTCTTTAGGAGGGAGGGTGAGAGCGATGTGAGGTATAGGAAGGTGGTGGAGCAGGTTGAATCTGTGTGGAAGGGGCTTTTCCACTGCTATGACGATGAGAGGGTACCGAGAACAAACAACGATCTGGAGAACCTCATTAGGGGGCTTCGGAGCCTCTGGCTTAGGATCACCGGGTGCAACGTTATGGATGGGTGGATTCTTTTCCACGCCCAGACGCCATTCACATCTTCAACTTCCTCTGCGGGTACCCGGATAAGTTGGGGTTGGATGCAACTAAGTGAGGCTGTAGCTAGTGTTGGGTGTGAGACCTACTGTGGCATACTGAGGGAGCGAGAGGAGGGAGAGGAAGTTTGGCGAGCGGTTACGAAGGAGGGTAAACAAAAACCCGAAGGAAGCCCTTAAAAGAAATCATAGAAGAGAACAAAAAACTACACAACGGGAATATCGGTTAAACATATGGGCTATATAGGAGTGTAGTTTAAACATATGGTTAATAGGGCTTATTTCTGCAGGGATTCGGGACCTCTTTTCCTAGAGAAATTGTTCCTTAAAAAGGCCCAAATCCGAAAATGCGCTAAAAACTTTTTATATGCCCAAAATTTATAATTGATTATTCAAACACATTAAAAAACCTTCTTGTTTACCCATCGGTGATGAGTATGAAAATTAGAGCCCATATATTTGTCAGCGGAAGAGTGCAAGGCGTCTTTTTTAGATCGTATACAAAAGATGAAGCTGATAGTAGGGGAGTAACGGGATGGGTGAGAAATCTCAGCGATGGAAGAGTAGAAGCCGTATTCGAAGGGGAGAAAGAAAAAGTTGAGGAAATGATTAAATTTTGCAAGCAGGGGCCCCCATCTGCTAAAGTGACCGAGATAAAAGTTACCTTCGAAGACTATACTGGCGAGTTTAAAAATTTTAGTATTAGGTATCGATAAAAATATCGCTTTTAAAAATTAAACTAGTTAAGAATTGGAATATCTTAATTTGCTGACTTAAAAAGGGAGGAGGGAAGGAGCCAGGAAAAAAGAAAAAAACAGGGGGTGGATGCGGTTCACACTACCTGGCTCCTTACTAGACCCTAAGCAAGAACTCTTGGAAGGGGGTACTATTTATATCTGAATCTATCTTTAAAAACTCCACTAATTTGAGGAACTTTTTGAAGCGTATATTGACATTTTCACAGGCACATTTCTCAAATTAACATAACTAATACCTTTAAAGAGATACATATGTCTCTAGTTTTTAAAGTTCTAACACCTCCTAAATTTATAAAAATCATGCGTTGATTAGATTAGCTAAATGTGTTGGGATTTTATGTTTGAGCGGATGGAATAAAATATCTAAAATATCGGCGGTGATTATTATGGTTGAATCTGAAAAAGCAAATAAGGCTGAGTTCTACGGAGCAGAATTAATAGACTTTTTAGAAAAAAATGAGTTCAAAATAATTGAATGCTTTGACAGCACAGCCCAAGAAAGCAAAGTTGTTAGAAGTAGCCTGCTAAAATTCATTTGCCACAGAAAGCCTGAATGGGGGCAACGCATAATACAGCATCTAATCCAGAAACACCAAGAAAAACTGGAAATCACATACATCCGTGATGGGATCGAAGAAATTTTCATTAAAAAACCAAAGTTATTCTTCCAAATAATAGAAGAACATCTAGACAGCCCCTCCAAATGGAGGCAAAAACTAGTGAACGATCTATTAGAAATAATATCTGAAACAGTTATGAAGTTTGACGAGGAAATAATGGACAAAACAAGAAAGGAAGTACTAATGGGCTTCAGTAAACTACTGAACTATCTAGGCTTAAAAGAATGATTTTCATTTGTGTAAAGGGCAATCTGGCATAAGCTGGAACTTCTATCAGTTTGCAGAACCTATAAAAAGGTAAACAGGAATGTCAAAAAAGGTTGTATTAAAAATAAGCGGTTTTTTATCACGACACTATTAACTGGAGTCACTTATTGTGTATCAGTTTATTTTTGTTTGGAAATTTCTGGGGTTTATATCCCAGAATTAGCGTTTAAAGAGGGGGGAAAATACAAATTTAAGGCGTAGAAGGCGAGGAAAGTCACAAAACAACACCCATAATAGTATATGCTGAGAAAAAAATGTGATTTTGTCTTCGGGCTCTCGTCTTAAGTATGTGGCTTCCCTTCTATGCATGATCGTTTGTTCCTCTCAAAAAAAAGGAGGCTTAACAGGGCTTCCTTCCAAATAAGCCTAAAAAAAGGAGTAAGACCAGCTAACCCTGCACACATACCATGTCAACAAACTACATACTTACGACAAGGCCCCTTTGTCTTCAGAGATAATGTTTAAATAGTAAAAATATTTTATATAAACCAGCTTGCTGAGGAATTGAAATTGGGCACTACTACTTGAATTGGAGTTTCCAGTTCTAGGAGTAGGGGTTGACACTGGAGGAAGTCATCCTTTACTTAGTGCTCCTGACATGGGTGGTGTGTCACATGATTGCGCTAAAACAATCTGTCAATAACAGGAAGGAAGCCGTAGAAAAACCAGCTATAGAAAGAAGGATTGAGTTACCTCTGACAGCTTTCGAGGATGATAAACTGCTTAGTAGATACAGTGTGAGACTTAATATTGATTGGCAGAAGGAAATTGATGGGAGAAGTAATCTAAAGTTTTTTAAAGGGTTTCCCGCTAAACTCTTTATTTCTGAGTCACGCCTGATTATAACCTCAGAGTTCTATTCACAGGACAGAGCTTCAAGATTCGTAGGGCGTATACCTGTAGGTTGGATGAGATACAATACTGTATATATTGAGTTAGCCATTAACAAAATTAAAAAGTACTCCTTCGGAATTTTTGGAAATTACATAACATTTGAGCCTCATGGAAATGTAGGTGAAACCAAAATAACTTTTTATAACCTTTCAAGAGAGGAGAGAAAACTAATTAAGTGGGATTTGGACACCGCCAGAATTTTTAAAAAGCCAGCTCTAGAATCGGGAATAGTGATTCTAGATCGACCTATTGAGGATGTTGTTAAGCAACGCTTCTTGACACTCCGCCATGAAGCCATTATTTCAAAATACCAAAAAGAATCGGAGACTAAAAGAATCCCGATCGATAGAGTTCTTGTAAAGAAAAACGCTAATGCCAGTCCCATCGCAAAAGAAGGTAAACTGGGCGGAACGAAAATACTAAAAGAGGGTGTAGAGGAAATAAATAAGCATTTAGAAAACGCGCTTTTAACAACACCACAGGAATATGTATGGATGGCACTCCAAGCACAAGTAACAAAATGTAGATTCTGTGGGCAGGATATACTCAAAGGCTCTAAAAGATGTAACAGATGTGGAGCTATAAATTTCTAAAAGCTAGAAATATCAGGCCTAAAATTATGAAATTTAACCCCTTCAAGTTAAGATAAACCAAACTTAAAGTACTAATTTTTGAAATGGATAACTGAGACCCAATTCTAGCTCTGATAATAAGATTTACATTTAGACAGGAGTTAAAGTTATCTTCTTTTTTTCTTTCTTAATTACCCCCTCTGGAAGTGGCTGGCCATCTTTATAGACTTTGAAATCAATATAAAATGTTGTTTTCTCAGATCCTTTGGAGGCATCCCAAGTTACAGGTCCATAATTCCTATATTCTCCCTTTTGCTGTTTGATTTCAAATGTTTTTAACTTTTTTTCCCAATTTTCACTAGTTACCAGCACGTCAAATCTTAGTTTAGTCTTCTCAATATTTTGTAATACTTTAACGTTAAAATTTACCTTTTTTCCTCCCTCAACTGCGGTAGGAACTTGTGGAGACTCACTTATTTTAATTTCTATGATTGGCTCAGGAGATAATTGAACCGTTGTTTTTCGAACCGTACATTGCTCAAGCTCTTGTTCTCCCTGTTTGAACTTAGCTCGGGCTATTATGAAGCACTCTCCCAGAAGATCAATAGGAGCAACACATCTAGCTTGAATCTGTTCAGGTCTTCTAGGGGGAATATTCCGGGGTTCACCAAACACCCTAATTTCCTCTCCTCCCAAGGGTAGTAATAGAATCTCAAAGTACATTGGAATGGGTAAATCTGAAGTGTTTTTCAAGTCACAAAAGCAATCCTGCCTCTCCCCCGCAATAATTCGATTTCTCTTAACATAAGGAAGGGATATTACAAGTTGATTCTTGGTATCCGAAACAGGTAAGGAGATTGTTTTCTTATTTATCACGTTTTTACCTACTTGCAATTCTATTGCTAAATTAACTTTCTTAGCTTCGGAGGGAATTTTTTTAACATCCAAGGGTAAAGGAATGATATAAGTTCCTTCACTTGAAACGCTTTGAACATGTTTAACGCTTTGAAAAATATCGCCTTTAAAGGAGAGCTCAAGGCTAAAGTTAAGACTAACAGTCTTAGTTATCTTGCCAACCCTAAGCTTAACGTAAGGGGCAATCTTCAAATTCCTAACTATCGGTGGAGAAACATTAGAAATACCAACCAATTTAAACAATTTTTTCAACTTCTTAATCTCCAAATAAACACCCCCTAAAAATTGTTCCTGATTTACACATAAAAATTTTCTGTAATAAATTAAAGAAGGACGATGCAAATTTATTTGCCTCCATTTCCTTGGTTGGGCTCTAAACCGCAAAATGAGCTTTATAAACGTCCCCTTTTTTAGGCGAAGCCAAACTATTCTACATCACCTAAAATAAGAAACCCCGCACCCCTCACATATGAAACCATAATTTTTCAGAAGCTTTTTAATCCGCAACGATTGGGTAAGACCCTCAAAAGTGTTGGCTTATTTTTGGAAAAAATCTACTTCCGCCTGCCTCTCATCCATATCCCCCCCTCTCACACAAAGGGGCAGCCACCGAATCCAAATTGTCACAGCAATATTTTCTCAAAACAAATATTAATTAAAGATATAGTTTTAAGATAAAAATTATTGCAAACACACTTCACTATACCAGCATTTCTAAGCGCGACAAATTACGTTCGTTTAATGTAAAGCAGGGGGTGATGTTAGATTAGTCCGATTCTACCTCTCATTTCGAGGCTCTAAATCAGAAAAGAAGCCCTATGAAAGCTTTTTTCGAAGGCGAAATCTAACGAATCTACACCGCGAAGGCAGGGTATCATATTTTTTTAAACCATTTTACAAATATGGCACATGCTCAACAGTTTAACCTTTTTTGAGAATTTTAATTAAAAAACTAAACCAAAGCAATCCTACACTCACATATTCCAGATAAAAATACGAAAAAGTTGTTCATAGTAAATCATGCAGCAACCCATAAAGAAAGAAAAATTTAAGTAACTTTAGGTTTCCTAATTGAATCTAATGGAGGTAACAAAATGACTGAAAACCAACCGCCAAAACTAGCAAATTTAATATCCATAGTATTTATACTGTCAGCCATAGCCATACTGATTCTGGGATACCTTTTCTTCCTTAAACCACTATCCGCCGGACCCTCAATGAGCAATCTTCTGTCACGAATTCCCCCAACCACACCCGAACTTCTAAACGCACTCATATGGATACTATATATCCCAAGCCTACTCTCGATACAACTAAATGCAAGCAACTATCTCCTACTATTCACCGCCAGCATAATAATAGCAATCATACTAATCGTTTCAGCATTCGGCTTCGCCTACAGGAAAAAATGGGGATACTACCTCACCCTTATAAGCTCCCTATTCCTAATAACAACCCCTGCAATAGGATACCTACTAGGCTTCCCAATAATCTACGTCGTAGGCAGCGTATTCATAGCAATAATAGCAATATTCTTCATACTATACCTAAGAGGCAACGTAAAAGAAGAATTCAAGTAAAAACAAGAACAAAACCCAAGAAAAACCTACCCCCAAACCACCCTTTTATTTATAAACCAAAACATCACTCAAAAAAATAAGCAAATCCACAAAAAATCCACAACCAAAAAATAAAAAATTGTTTCCCTGAACCCGATCCCAATCCTCATTTTATAAAAAGACCACTAAAAAACGCATTTATTAAAGGCGCCTTAGACAGACCTAAAAACAATTTACATAAAAAATTACCCTATGCCCGCATACTTTCAGAAAAACTAGTTCGCTCTTAAATAAGATTTTTGTGGCTGGCTTTCGGCGATGTGGATTTATTCGATTTTCCCCTTAATCACGAGCTCCAGCCTGAAGGGGAAACCCCATAAAAACACCCTCCCCAATAAGGTTGA
>JAHQXB010000118.1 GCA_029856435.1 Candidatus Jordarchaeia archaeon | reverse complement strand
CAGATGTCTGTGATCGTCGGGTTGGGTGTGGTGAGGTAGGATCTGAGGAGGTGGTGGGGTTGGTGGTTGTGGGGGAGGGTGTAGGTCTTTGTCACGTTTTTTGCCTTTCTGGTCTCCTTTTTTTGGGTTTTTGGTTGGTCCCTCTATTTTTTGGGTTTTTGAGTGTTTAAGTCCACTTATTTTGAAACTGTTACGAATGGCTTCTCTTTTCTACCCCGGAACCATAGAGGGGGGTTTAGACGAAAGCTTTCACGCAGAAAGTGGAATATATGCCTGCTGGGCTGAGAATTAGAGGTTCAAAAAATTAACATACACTTTTTGGAGTAAGCATTTGTATATTTTGCGTTTTCTGATTGATGGTAGAAAAAGGATTCCCTTTTTCAATATTTATGATAGTTTTGGGAAGTTTCCGCTATAAAATTTTGGGGAGGCCCCTTACAAATATAATGTTGCACAGATATGTGGCTATATTTCCAAGGCGTAATAAGTGCGTTATACCCTTTTTACGAAAAGTTTAAGTGAGAGAAAAGCAAAAAATGACGTTCAAAAACGTGTGGAGAAACACATTATGAGAAGGAAGGGCTTCACTATTTTCTGCGTTTCACTCTTTGCAATGTCCATGTTGCTTTCAGCAGGTCTAGCTACAACTTTAAGCGGAGGCAGCGGTAATCTCACTGGACTGATGGCACTGGCCGCCATAAATAACGGAATAAGCAGCGGGGGAGCCATTGACTCAAAGTTGGTAGGTGACACTTGGGGAGGAGACGGAAACAACCTTGACCTCAGTAAGCTGCAGGTGGGAGACATAATCCTTGTTTCGGGAGTAGTTGTCGGTGATAAGTTACTGCCAGGACACTATTCACATGCCGCAATGTACATTGGAAATGGTAAAATGATTGAGGCTTGGAAAAACGGTGTGAGAGTTGTGGATATTAGCATGATTCACAATGCCAACGACGCAGCCATTTACCGGGTAAGTACCTCAAGCTCCATAAAGCAGCAAGCCGTGAACTGGGCCCTGACCAAGGTGGGACTACCCTACGACTACATCTGGCTCACCTATATCGGAGGCAAACAGGTTGATGGCAACAGCTACTACTGCAGCGAACTTGTGTGGGCCGCATATAAGGCGGTGGGCGGGCCAGACATCGACCAAAACCCCGGATGGAGTTGGACCTACGGTTACAATGTAGCTCCCCAAGAACTAGCCGATGACGGTGACACTTATCTGGTCGCATACTCATCGTAAGTGACTAGGAGAGAGGCAAAAAATCCTTTTCTTTTTTTATTTTGCGATTTTCTTGGCCAAAAAGGTATTGGGACACTTTCAAAACCCTTAAAAAACAAATGCTAGCAAGAGGAGCAGCTATAAAGTTAGTTATGAGCGTAGAAGAGTAAGTAAGGATTAGTGCCTATATACTTGTTATCTTTAAAGGTTGTATTGAGAGAGGCGGTTTTTGTGGCAGGGCCTGAAGATTCTACTCTAATGGTTGCTGTGGAATTTACTGCGGTGGGTGTCCGTCTAAAACAGGTGTTACCCGTGAGGCGGCTAAAAGGCTTCAGAAGTTTGCTTGACGAGACGAAAACAGGGGAAATAGCGTTCATAATGGGTATCGCAGATAAGTATTCCACATTTCATGAGGTTCTCTCACTTTTTGCAAATCAGCCCATATGCTCAGGGTGCGGCTCTGAATTTCCAATAGCTTCCTGTGCTATAAGGAAGTGTTGCTTTGAGCGTGACATATCCTCCTGCGCCGAGTGTGAAGAGTTTGAAAGGTGCACAACTACTCCGGAGGGATTCGGCCTGGGAAAAGCGATCGAGGTACTCACACAAGCGGAGTTTGGGAAAGGGGAGCCCCTCCGAGTTACCAAAAGAGGTGTTTATGCAAATCATCAAACAGAGGTATCATGATTGAAATATCGAAAATCTACGCATTATTAAGGGATATGCCTCAGGGCTGAAGAAAATGGAAGCGTATGTAAAAAATGGTTTTATCCAGGCCATGTAATTAGAGATAAAGAAGAAGGAAAGTAGCGTAAAAGTTGCGTTTCAAATGTGTTAGAGGAACTGATGAGAAAATGCCGGTTCTGACTCAGCGTTAACCTTGCCTAACTTTGGGTCTTCCTCCCTCAAGTTTTATGGGAAGTTTTTCTCCCGGGGAACGATTGAAGCGAGCACATCTCTCCTGCTTCCGGTGGGAGGATGTTCCCAATTGCGGCCCTGCCTTCTTTTGGGCTTTTTTTGAACTTCCCGCATTCTGGGCTTGGCTGGAATCGGCTGCACGACATGTGTGTATGGTTGTTTTTTTGAGGAATGATGGGTTTAATGGTTTTTCTTTAATGTTAACTTTTGGAAGTTTCTCAGGTTAACAAGCTTTTTTCTAAATAGCAGTTTTAACATCCCGAAAACTTGGATTTTCCACCTTTTTTCGGTAAATTCATAATTGTTAGTATTTGTAGAATCCTTTCTTGGCTTTCAATCCCAACTCTCCTTTTTTTATTTTTTCTCTTAGTAGTGGGTTCGGCTCTAGAATGTGGCTCAGATTGTCGATTTTTCCAAACCTCTTTTTTAATTCTTCGAGTCTCTCTACCACGTTGTCGATGCCCATTTGGTCAGCGAGTTCTAGCAGGCCTACGGGCATCAAGTAGCCGATTTTTACCGCTTTATCCACCTCTTCCACTGTTGCTACTCCATCGTTCACGATTTGCGCCATTCTATTTATTCCCACAAGGAGGGACCAGGTAGTATCATACTTGTCTGCGATTTTTTCACTCCAAGACTGGGGCTTTCTCCAAACCTTATCGGGATACTCATAGAAACCTTTTCCAGTGTCTACACCGTTGTGTCCGGCTTTCACCAGGTTCTCCCATATTGGCGGAACCTTAAATGTTGGTTCCCTCTGGGCCATGAATTTCTGTACCTGATAGGTGGTTTTTAGTCCCAAGAAATCGTTTAATCCGAATGTGCCCATTGGCTGTCCCAGCTTATAATGGAATGCGGAGTCTATCTCAGCCGGTGTAAATATTCCTTCACTTACAAGCCAGCTTACAAAGTTAAGCATCACAATTACCGTTCTATTGGCTAGAAATCCCGGAACATCTTTTTTACACACAACGGGATCTCTGTCCATCCTCTTCATAAGCTCTAGTGTGAAATTCACGGTTTCGTCGCTGGTCTTGGCCCCATACACTATTTCTACCAGCTTTATCCTCTGAGGTGGATTGAAAAAGTGTGTGCCCACGACTTTTTGCGGCTTTTCCATTCCTTCTTGAATCTCTGTTATGGGGAGGGCGCTTGTGTTGGTTGAGATTATCACATCCTCTGGAACAAGTTTCTCTACCTCTTTGAAAACCCTCTTTTTGAGTGAAAGGTCCTCCGGAACAGTTTCAATAACATATTGGGAGTTCCTAACCGACTCCCTCAAATCTGTGAAGGGCTTTATTCTACCTATGGTGGGCTCAATTTTGTCCCTTGGGAACTCTCCCTTCTCCGCATACCTTGTGAGAATATATCTTATTCTACCTATATTTCTGTCCAGTATCTCCCTGCTCAAATCCATTAGGTTAACCCGATATCCCGACATTGCTATTACCTGCGCGATTCCTAACCCCATATGGCCAGCTCCCAGAACAGTCACGGTTTCAACATCTTTAACATCCACTTTCATCAACCCCAAATCGTTAACCAATAAGCTGCACATCAAATATATATAGAATGCCCTACCAAAATAGAGCAGTTTAAAGTTCCTAAACAAGGATTAAACTTATTGCGCCCCTATATAGATGAGCGGCTGTTTGAGGGGTGCCTCGAAACATATGTGTAGTGTGTTGGATTTTGAAAAAATTGTTATGGTCAAGTCAAAATGAATCTTTTTTACACAATTGAGTAGATGTTTCTCGCTTAAAGAAGAAAAAATGTTCCATAAAAAATAGGAAGATGAGGATGAATTTTCATTTTAGGGTATTTATTAGGGGAACTGTTTTTGTTTCAGTATTTGTAGAATCCTTGCTTTGTTTTTTGTCCCAGCTTCCCTTCTTTAACCATTTTTTTGAGTAGGGGATGTGGTTCCAAGAGTGCGTGTAGTCCATCTATTTTGCCATACTTCTTATCTAGTTCTTCTAGTTTTTGTACCACAACATCTAGTCCCAGTGAGTCAGCAATTTGTAGCATGCCGAAGGGCATGTTGAATCCTAGTCTTACTGCTTTGTCCACATCTTCTACGCTGGCCACACCGTCAGCCACTATTTGGACGGCTTTGTTGATGGCTACATAGGCAGACATCATATGGTCTACTTTTTCTGCTTTCTCTTTGCTCCACTCTGGGGGGATTCTCCACTGTTTGTCTGGATACTCATAGAATCCTTTGCCGGTTTTTACGCCCAGTTCTTTCTTTTTTATTTTTTCCTCAAGTATTGGGGCAACTTTGTATGGTGGTTCCCTTTGTTCGAAGAATTTCTGAACATTGTAGCCGACATCTAGGCCTACATAGTCCATTAGGCCGAAGGTTCCCATTGGATTGCCCAGTTTAAAGTGTGATGCGGAATCAATCTCTTCGGGTGTGAAGATTTTTTCGCTCACCAGCCAAGCTAGGAAGTTTCCCGGAGGATTCATGACTCTGTTGGCTAGGAATCCCGGAATGTCCTTTAGGCAGTAAACTGGTTCTTTTCCCAGTTTTATTGCTAGGTTGTAGGTGATTTCTGCTGTTTCCTTGCTGGTCTTGGCTCCGTATATGACCTCCACTAGTCTCATCATTTGCGGTGGGTTAAAGAAGTGCATTCCCACAACTTTTTCCGGCCTCTTGGTTGCCGCTGCTATTTCTGTTATGGGTAAAGCGCTGGTGTTGGTTGCCAGTATGGCGTGTTTGGGAGCTATAGCGTCCACTTCTTTGAAGGTGTCCTGCTTAAGCTTGAGGACTTCGGGGATAGCCTCTATCATGAAGTCACAATTCTTAACCGACTCCTTAAGATCGGTGGTGGTAGTAATCCTATCCAAGGAAGCTTTTACCATGTCAGCAGATATTTTGCCCTTTGACGCAAGTTTGTCGAGGCTCCACTTGATTTTCCCCAAGCCATCATCAACGAATTTCTTCTCAATGTCCCTCATAACAACATTATAGCCTGCAACAGCACAAAGCTGCGCAATCCCGTGGCCCATGGCCCCAGCTCCGAGAACAGTAATATTCTTAATATCTTCTAATTTCATTTCTCCTTCACCAACTTTTATTATATGGTTACATGCACGAATGGAAAAAACCCTGCATATATATATTTCGGAAAAAAAATGACGCCTATCACAAATGGCCCAATGTGTGAGGAAAACTAGAAATGGTAGCCCTTAACTGGAAAAAAAATAAAAAGATTATTCACAAACTGGAGACCACAGAAAAGAGGACAAAAAAGTTCATGAACTATCACGGGAGGGGAACCGCCCGAACTGTTTTTCCTAAAAACGGGTAATTAAAAATAAGGGTAAAATTACTCTTTCATACATTGAGGGAAGAATAACGTAATTATTAAATTATATGGGTGGGAGAAAAACCCTTTTGCCGGCCTACAGAGGACAACTCGTTAAAGTAAGTAGTGTCGCAAAGAGAAAATAGGCCTAAGATACCTCAAATTCAAGTTTATGTTCAACGGTCTAAATTTTTGCAGTCGCGGTTTCCTTTTTCTATACGTCGGATTTTAATTCTCCCTTTTTGGGTATCATTTCTGGTTCTTCAACTTTCTTTCTTGTTACTAGATATATGAGCGCTACTATTGCTGGTGTGAGTGCTGCGCCCAAAATGAATACTGCATCCAGCCCCATCCAGAGGTATACTGGTGTGAAGGCAACTGGTGCTAGGGAGTAACCTAGGAACCGCATACCGCTGAAAATCGATGTGGATGCTCCTTTTCTGTGTGGAGGCACCACTTCTACCGAGAGGGCCAGAAGAGCGGGCCACACAAAGGAAATTCCAATTCCCCTAATAGACATAAGGACTAGGAAATCCCAAAAAATCCCTCCGAATACTTCTCTGAAAAGGATTTGAAGGTAAAGCAGGTTCAAAAAGGCCTGATCAATTAGTATGCTTTGGTTTGTGGTTTCTAATAGGTTCGGTATGTAAGCGAGGGGGAAGGCTGATTCTGAATAAGTCGTAGACAAAGTCATTATGATTAGGGCTGCTCCGGCTATTATCATTCCTAGGGTGGGAATTTTTAGCTTGCCAAATCTATCTGTGAGATAACCTGCTAGGGACGATGTGAAAATTCCCAAAACGCCACTGGTTGAGAGAATTATGCCTATAGAGTTGGGATCTATAAAGTATGGGAACACGGATAGTGCATCTGAACTTAGAGAAATCACGGCGAGATAGGAGAAGAAAACCATGAAGCCGGTAGCGCCCAGAACGAGAACCTGCCTGTATCTTAAAGTGTCTCTAAGATTCTCGGCAATATCCCTAAGGCTTCCACCCTCCTTTACTCCGATTCCCCTGAGGCACAGCCAACTGCACAGGGTTAAGATTACTGAAAAAACCGCCAGAATTATGAAGAGGAGGCGCCACTGATTGGCCATGGCTCCCCCCACAAAGGGCCCAACAGCTATGCCCGCCTGTATTGCGGCGCTGTAGAAGCCCATGTATCGCCCCCTTTGCTGTGGCTCCGTTAAATCCCCTATGAGTGCAATTAGGACTGGAGATATGAGGGCTAATCCCAGTCCTTGGATAATTCTTGTGACTATGAAGAACCAAATGTTTGTGGAGAAGGGTGTAAATGCGAAGCCTAAGGCGAGAAGCAAAAATCCCGCCAGAATGAGTTTCATCCTCCCATAGATATCAGACAAGCCCCCCGAAAAAAACTGTCCCAGAGCAAAAGGTACCTGAAAAAGAGTCAAAGAGAGCATGATGAGAGATACATCAGTGACCAAGTCATTCTTCAAAATGGGAATCATGGGCAAAATTATGTTACCACTGAAGGGTCCCATTGCAGCAGCAAGATAAATAGGAATAAACCTAAAGTCAAGGTGCGGTCTTCTCAAATGCTCACCTTCACAACCTATAGCCAAAATTGTTGAAATAGAGAATCAAAATAAGTTATAAGCTTAACGAAACCAAGAATATAAAGAATCAAAAAATATGTAGAAACACTGTTTCATCCGCATCATAAAGCGGTTTAGAAACTTTGAAGAATGATGGTTAAAATGAGAGAAGTACAGGTTAAGGAGAAGCTTCTTGCAAAAAGAGCTTACAAATTGTATAAACAATTCCGGTCAGTCAAAACCGTTGCAAGCATAATGGGTATGCCCGAAAAAGAAGTAGTAAACCTTTTAGAAAAATACTACCTACCACTCAGAAAACAATTAGAAAAAACTAAACAGGAAATCAGCAAAAAAGAAAAAGCAAAAATAGTTAAAAGAGAATTTGAACAGGAAAAGAAAAAGTGGCTAACATAACAAGGCGATGTATCCTGTTTGATTTTCCCAGAAAAGGAACCTTACTAAACCATATTTCCACTTGTGGAAACCCAAGATACAAAATTAGAGGAATCATAATTGCCTTACAAACTCTAACCAAATAAAATAAGTTTGCCACTGAAATGCAAAATTTGTGATGGAGGAAGAAAGTGTGGCAGAAGTGAAAAGTTATGGTGTCTACAAAAACGTGAGATGCGAGAAGGAAGGCAACATCATCATAATTACTATTAACAGGCCCCAAGTCTTAAACTGTATCGATCCCCAAACGAATATGGAACTAGCAGAAGTTTGGAAAAAATTCGACATGGATGATGAAGCCTACGTGGCGATAATAACTGGAGCTGGAAACAGGGCCTTCTGCACTGGGGCGGATCTTAAAAACTGGCACCCCTTCATAGAGGAGCAAAAAGTTAACTTTGCCCGGAAAAACGCCTACCAAGGACCAGGCTTCGGAGGATTAACCCGAGGAATACAAATCTTCAAACCCATCATCGCCGCCATAAATGGTATGTGCTACGCTGGGGGATTGGAAATAGCCCTCGCAGCAGACATAAGAATCTGCTCTGAGGACGCAAAGTTTGGAGTGCTGAACAGGAGATGGAACGTGGGACTAGGGGACGGCGGAACCCAGAGACTATGGCGGGTAGTCGGTCTAGGAAGAGCCCTAGAACTAATTCTGACAGGAAAAGAAATCGACGCCCAAGAAGCCTACAGAATAGGACTAGTAAACGAGATTGCGCCCAAAGACAAGGTCTTGGAACGCGCAAAAGAATTGGCCCGAACAATCTGTTCCTTCCCACAAGGATCAATCAGAACAGACAAGGAAGCACTAATAAGGGGCATTGGAACTCCCCTGGAGGAAGGCTTACGAATTGAGAGCATGCTCTTCTGGAACCTGCTGCTTAACCACGATTTTTATGAGGGGCCAAAAGCCTTCAGCGAAAAAAGAAAACCAAAATTCACCAATGAAAACGAAAAAATAAAGGACGTCATTAAGCACAAATAACCAAAAATTTGGAAAAAGAACAATCTTACTTTGCAAATAGAAAAATAAATAATGAAGCTATATTCAGAGCAGGAGTACCCGAGTTTAAAATCCATCCTCTGCACAAGAATATTTTCTTTTTTGTCTTTCAATTTAGTGCTTTTCCCTGTGTAGATTGAAATTCGCTATTAATTTATTTAAAGTATTCTTTACGAGTTTAAA
>JAHQXB010000084.1 GCA_029856435.1 Candidatus Jordarchaeia archaeon | reverse complement strand
TGTGTGCGCATTCGGAAAGTGTTCTAAGCTCCCCTGATGGGAGCCTGCTGGCAGTTGTTCCACAGACAAAAACGCCGAAATACGTCCAATAAGAAGGATGTTTGAGCCGAAAAATGTACAGAGAACAACAGGTGCCACCCAGTTAACAGTGTCAAATAACCAAAAGTCACCGTGCGTTTGCTGAACCTTGTCAAAATTATACGGGGACTGAAGCGTCGAGGAACTGTTCTAAGTGGCTCCTAAAAACAGCTTGCTACCTTGGTAAAAACAGAAATATAATACAGAAGTCACGCAGTTGACTTCACTATAAATTCAGTAGAACGAGCATACATAGAAGGGGTTATGTTGTAACCTCCTCCACCATTTGAAAATGGTGGCTTCCAGGCTTCGCTCACCATTTCCCGCTTGTCGCCAAGGTGGTGTTTCATGGATGCTTGTGGGGTTGCACCTCTACCTTCAAGGCTTTAACGGTGCACAGACCAACGCCTCTCAGGCTTATCTCCCTCTTCTTGATGCTTCAGGGCTTGGTTACCAAATGACTGGTACTCCAGTCAAGCCCCTATGCCAGGCGTCGCTGGCACTCGTCCGTTGCCGAACGCATCGAAGCCCCTTTCGGGTATCTCAAGCTTCATCCGCACAGCGTGGCTTGGGTTTTCTCCGATTGTTCCCTTTGAGGAACATTTTGATATTCTGTTCACTTCGCTAGCTTAAAAACTTCCTCATTTCATCCACTGTTTGAAAACGGCGGTTCTCTTGAGGTGGTCTTTATAAAAAAACAAAAAGAGAGTAATGGTTGTGTCATCGAAAAAGAAGGATAATTTAAAGATTGCTCTTGCCCTAGGGAAGAAGTGCTTAACAACTTACCAGAAAATAGAAGCTGATGCAAAGAAGAGGAACACTCTATAGACTTTCCATTTAATTTTTTCCTTTTCGCTTCCAGAAAGTATGGTTTTTTCCGCCTTTTTTGGGGAAAGAAGCCTTAAATAACCCCGGTCAAGGATAGGTTTAGGAAAAAATTAATGAGAAACTCTATAGAATTGGCTAAGCTTTTTGACGAGCTGGGAAGGGATAATTCCTGAAGCATAAAAGGAATCGAGGAACTCCAGAAAAGAAGGCAGCGTGAGAAGAGAAAGCTAGATTCTAAAATTTGGAACTTGGCATGCCCTTTTTCCTCCCCCATTACCTTTTTTTACTTGTCGAAATTGTAGTGTACAAATGAGACCCACAAGGGTTGCATGCTACAATATCTTAATAATTCAAGTGATTCCCTTGCCAAATGGTTATGATCTTTTAATTTATTCTGATGGAGGTTCTAGGGGAAACCCTGGCCCTTCTGCCATTGGCTTTGTTGTATGTGATGGTGAAGATAAGGTTTTAATGAGTCATGGAAAGTACATAGGAATTCATACAAATAATCAATCCGAATATTTAGCGTTGATTGAGGCTTTGGAGCGCGCGCTCACCTATTCTAGGGGTAGAATACATTGTTTTCTTGATAGTGAGCTTATTGTTAAGCAGTTAAATGGTGAGTACGAGGTACGGGACAGTGGCTTGCAAAAGTTATTTTTGGAAGTTAAAAGGTTAGAGAAGAAATTTGAAAGTGTTAAGTACTCATATGTTCCAAGAAATACTGGTAAACATTTGATTGCGGATAGGCTTGTGAACAAAACTCTGGACTATGAATTAAAGAAGAATATCTGATTTTTCCTGTTTTGGGATTTTTTTCTCTTTTTCCTTATGAATTTGGGAAATCAATAGACTTAAACACCTTATTTTTTTTCAGAAAATTTTTTGTTTTTTGTTTATTTCGGCTAATTTTTTTCCGATTTCTGTATCTTGTATGACATAATTAAGACGAAACCTTTATAGAATAAATAAATAGTAAAACTAGTTAGACCCCAATTAATACAAATATGTTTGGAAAGGAATGAGGAATTATGAGCTTAGTTGAGAAGATACAAAATAGAATAAAAGACGCTCACATAACCGTGTCCGAAAAGGATTCAAAACTACTTTTCAAATGGGAGGAAGTTGTCACAGTTGAGAGCTTAAAGGAGAGATGGCAGGAATACGTAGATGAAATCAAAGCCAGCATTGAAGAGCTGTCACTATCACAAGCCCACGTTCTAGCTGAAGGTTACCGGATCTATGAGAAAGATTCGAGAAAAATCCTAGACCGGCTGGAAAACATAATCAAACAGAGAAAACTGAAGTGTAAAAGAGAACCAGACCAACTAATAATGAGCTTCACAGAAGAATATGATAAGAAAAGACTGGAAAAACTCGGAGACAAAGAATTAGATAAGACGGTGGAAGAAGCTACCAGAACACTGCAGAGTAAGGTAAAAGATGTCTGGCGAACACTAGGAAGAGTCATATTCCGCGAAATCGCAGAGGAATAACCCCCATATTTTATCTCGCCCATTTAAAACCCCTTTTGTGGCTTACGTATCGCCCCAAATCAAATAGGATGATAGTTAATATTAGCATTTCCTTTTTTTCAGAAGATGAAAAATCAACTTTCTAGAAAGATGATTTTCCGGATTCCAATATTAAGTGTACCGAACTGGTGATATAGAACAGTCAAGCGATGGTGTGTGAAAAAGGTAGCTTTTTTGAAGAGGCTTTTTATGCCAATAGTAGGAAAATGGTTTGTTAGGATTTTAGTGTGTTGAACCATAGATTGATTGAAAATTAAAAAACTTAAACGCGCCTCTTACCAAAACGGTAAGTGTAAAAAGTTCTGCGTCAACCACCCATCTTGTAGTTAAGCTTATATAACTATTAAAATTGCTGAAGAACGGAAGAGTATTGTTCTCCTTTTAGGGAAACGATAATTTAAAAGAGATGGGAAACATTGAATCCTAATGGTGGTTTAGATGTCTGAAAAACCGAAAATCCGTTTTCTCATGGCTAAACCTGGTTTGGATGGTCATGATAGGGGGGCAAAGGTAGTTTCCATGGCCTTGAGAGATGCAGGAATGGAGGTAATATATACTGGTCTTCACCAAACTCCGGAACAAATAGTCGAAGCAGCTATACAGGAGGACGCAGATGTTATTGGTCTCTCTATACTGAGCGGTGCACATATGACTCTCATACCCCGCGTCTTAGAAGTAATGAGAGAAAGGGGAATATCAGACCGCCTAGTGCTAGCGGGAGGAACCATAGTTCTAAAGGAGGACATAGAGGCACTAAAGAAACTAGGTGTAGCCGAAATATACGGCCCAGGAACCCCCACAAAAGAGATTGTCGACTTCATCTATAACTACTTTGAAAAAAATATTAAAAAACAAAACCAAAAATAATATTGCGTCACCCTTTTTTAGTCTCCCTGTCTCCACAATTCCTCGAGGTATGAAACAATTCCTGCACGTTACTAACTCCCCTATTAGGGGTTCTATCATTTTTATTCCGTTTTTTCAACTATGGCGCCCTCTGGGCAAACTTTTTCGCAGACTTTACATCCATTGCAAAGGTCTGGTAAAATCTGAATTTCGTCTCCTTCTATAAGAAAGGCTGGGCATCCCAGTGTGGAGATGCATAGTCGGCACTTAGTGCATTTATTATTATCAATCCTGTAAACCACTATTTTTTCTTTGGTTTCCTTCCTTCTACGTTGACTTAGTAAGCCGCATTCTCTGCGGGAGATGATGAGGGCGGGTCCATCTTTAAATGAGATAGCTTCCAAAATCGTGTTTACCGCGTCTTGTAGATTGTAAGGATCTATTATTCTAATGTATTTCACTCCGCATCCTTCCGCAATTTTTTCTATGTAAATCTTAGTAGAGGTTGAGCCATCTATTCGGACACCAGTTCCAGGATGAGGTTGATGTCCAGTCATTGCTGTTGTACCATTATCAAGTATAACAACGATAACTCTGCTGTTGTTATAGACTAGATTGGCTAGTCCAGGAATACCAGCGTGGAAAAATGTTGAATCGCCCAAAATGGCGAATATGGGACTATCCTCGCCCACCTTGGAAAACCCATTTGCCATACCTATACTTGCGCCCATACACAGGCAGGTCTCAATGGTTTCCAAGGGTGGATAAAACCCTAGGGTGTAGCAGCCTATGTCTGAGCTGTATATGAATTTCGTTTTCTTTTTTTTCTCCGCCAATTTTAGTGCGTAGAAGAAGGCTCGGTGTGGGCATCCCGGACAGAGTACTGGGGGGCGGGGTGGAGCTTTAACCTCCTGTTGGCTCTGAGCTTTTTGTTCAGATATCGGTTTAGGCTTCTTTTTCTCCAGAAAAACGTTTATTGCTTCAGTGACTGTTTCTGGCGTCAGTTCCCCATATTGTGGGATGAGTTCCTTGCCAAATATTTGCAGAGATGGGTTGGCCTCTTTAGCATAAATGTTAACATATTCTTCAACGAATGGTTCAAGTTCTTCCACTACCAGTACACGGTTCAGGTTTGAGATAAATTCACTGAGGAGCTTTTTGGGTGGAGGGAATGTTGTGGCCAGCTTCAAGTATGAAACCTTATCCGCTAGGTTGTTTTTCTTCAGACATTCAACTACATAAGTGTGAGCAAGGCCCGAGGCTATTATACCCACTACAGAATTTTCATTTATTACCATTTTGTTAAAGGGGTTAGTTTCAACCGCTCCTTTTATTTTCTCCATCCGTTCAAGCATCAGTCTCCTCTGTTTTCTCGCGTTTACAGGTAGAAATGTCCATCGGCTTTTATCATGGTCAAATTTTCCCCTCTTTTTTATTGGCGGTATCTTTCCCAGTATCACGTCCTGTTGGGAGTGGCTCAGCCTCGTGGTGGTGCGCAGCATAACTAGGGTTCTGTACTGTTCCGAAAAGTCGAATGCATATTTGGTCATTTCTTTTGCCTCATTTGCATTTGCAGGTTCGAGCACAGGGCAAAAAGCCAATTTAGCCAGTTGACGATTATCCTGCTCATTCTGGCTTGAGTGACAGTTGGGGTCATCAGCACTAACCAGAACGAAGCCACCTCTGGCTCCCGCATAACACGCAGTTACAAAACTGTCCAAGGCGACGTTGAGACCAACATGCTTCATACAGGCCATTGATCTTACCCCACACATGGAAGCAGCGAAGGCAGTTTCAAAACCAACCTTCTCATTTATAGACCACTCCACATAAATCTCGGGATAAAATCGGGATATCTCAGCAAGCGTCTCAATTATTTCTGTTGCGGGGGTTCCTGGGTATCCTGCTGCCACTCTCACTCCTGCCTCCAGAGCTCCGCGTGCAATGGCTTCGTTTCCCAACAAAATGGTTCGTATACCCACCGCATCCTGAGCAAATATGGGTCTACTCATTTCACCATCCCAACAAATCTTTACCCAAACGGGAATCTCCAAGGAATATAACATTTTTTCTGAAATTCCCTTTTAAAGATAAGCGAAAACCCTCCACACATGCTCGAAATAAGGCGTCCACAGTAAGCTTTTGGCAAGCCGAAGATTGGAGTTTATCCTAAAAAATAGAGTTGTTTAAACGTTGCTACATTGAGGTGGTGCCTGGCACAGTGTAAGCTTAGCCGAAACTGCCAAACCAATTAGGCTAACTCGGTGTTTCTTATAAGATGTTTGAATATTAGTCTGTTTTTAAAACTGGTTTTCCGAAAACTGTTTCTGAGATTTCCTGACCCTTTTCAAGTCCTTTTCTTAAAGCCTTAATGTTTGTGTCTACTAACTTTTTAGGGATCAGTTTTGATACGCATGATTCAACTGTTTTTATGCTCAGAGGCAGCCTACCAGTTCCCAGCAGTACTCCTAAAAGTAGGACGTTGGCTGCTCTGGCATTACCCAGTTCTCTTGCCCAATCTGTGGCTGGAATTATAAACACATTATCTGTAAATTTTTTTAGTGTGTTGGCCACTTGGTTCATTTCGGGGTAAACATTGCTTTCCAGTAATCTCTTGGCCGATCTTGGGCAAGCGTGGAAACATTGTCCGCATCCTGTACAAGAGTCCTGAATAACACACTTGCCATTAATCACACTTGTAGCTGGGGAATTTAGTGCCAAGAATTCGTGGTTGCTCTTGAAATAGTAGTTAACTTTGCAGTCTGCAAGACAGTTTCCACAGCCATAACACAGTGAATGGTCGATTTCTACTTTTTGTTCTCTAAAAATAACTGGGGGAATATTAATTTCATTATTTATGATTGCTATGGAGTCTTCATTCAAGTAATCCATGTAGCGTAAGCCTTCTGACAGCTCAAGTGAGAGGAGAGCATCAACCGAACCTTTGGTTACCAGTGGGCTTTCCACCCTTGGACCAAACCTGAGATGGACTATAACTGAAGCAGAGCGTTGGCTCATACCTTTAAGCTGCGAAGTCCTAACTTTATTCTCCGGATTCTTCTCCAGAGCCGCCATGGCCAATATGTCTGAGGCTAAAACAATGCCTTGGCCGCCGACTCCAACCAGCACTAAGTTGTAGTCCTTTTCCAAACTATTTTCCCCGTGTTTAATGTTAATTCATCCCTAGTGAACAAGAAAGCTAAGTAATATTGATATTTAATCTTATTCTGAGCTGCCTGGAAAAAAGCTAATCCAATTTGTCTTTAAAAGATGGTGGTGTCACTATTTTTTCTCTTACCTTTTAGCTTCCTTTTTTATTTTCCTCGTTTTGAGACTGGGAGCTGTTTAGACCTCGAGGTTGGGTTTTAATTTTGGTTTTTTCTCCCTGGCACAGAGCTGTGTCAAAACAAGAGTCCCCACCAAGTGGATTAGCACTGTTTATCTTTCTATAGGGAATTTTTTTTCTTTTTTGGGGCTTTTAGAGGAGGGGTTCGATAATCATGTGTGGGAATTTTTCTAGGTCTATGAGGTAGGCTTTTACTACGATTTTCTTTTCGGATAGCTTTTGTATTTCTTCTAGGAGGTTTATGGGGATGTCCTTTGTGAAACATAGTATTGCCTTAAATGGCAGTCCTTCCCTGTCTTGAAGTTTAACTTTGTAAATAATTGGGTCTGGTTTGCTGTACTCTTTTACTTTTTCCAGAAATTTATGTAGCCCTTTAATATAACCAAAGCACTCTTCCGGCTCATAGACTATCCACAGAAAATTCCAAGTGTTTTTTTCCCTAATCAGCAGGTCTGCTTTAAAATCTCCAAAGCTGAAATCTCGGAAAAATTCATCGGGCTCCAGATACTTTACCAAAAGGTTTAGGATGAAAATGTAGTCTGGATTATCTCGGTATTTCGGGAGTATCTGAAAATTCTCGTTAGCATATATTACTGCTCTTACCAAATGCTCCCGCGCTTTTTCTAGTCGAGCAAGCATAGAGCTCAGATTTTCATCTTGTCCTTCTCTCAAATCCCTCTTGATGCCAGAAATCAGACGATTAATTAGTGTGAGTTCGTCCTCCAATCTGACCCTTACGGATTCAACTATCAAACTATAAGACCCACCTACCAACTTTAAAAATAAGGGACGAGTAACGCCTCGAAAATTGAGAATCATCTCTCCCGATTCCTACTATTTTTTGAGTAAATCCCCCTATAAAACCTTTCTACAAAACGCCCTCATTTTTTCACTCAGAACTCTAATTTTGTTTTTTTAATGGAAAATTTAGGGTTTTTAGACTTGGTTTGGTTTCCTTTTTGGCGGAACTGTGACAATAATATTTTTAGCTTATTTTAAGGGATTTAAAGTAATGAGAAATCCAAAATCATATCGTGAGAAATATGGAACTGGGAACAAACTATTTGCTAATAATCCTCAGTGTTATTGTGGGCGTAATCATGGGGGGTGCAACCGTATTTCTCCTTGATCTATTCCTGCGAGGGTTGGAAAAGGAGGGACAGCTGGCTATAAAAAATAAATACGAAATCTATGAGCCCCTATATGACCAGATTGAAAAAATTCGGGAAAATGTGAATTTGTACCAAATTCCAGGTCAGGTTGATATACGCCAGGAAAATCCGCTTACCTTTTGGGAAAAACTCCCTCCCAGTGTTAAGAGGAGAGCCCCAAGGGACATAGCTCAGCTTATCCAAGACTTTTACAAAAAGGCCAAAGAATACTTTTGCCTGTATTTGGAGGCGGGGAAGATTCTCCGGTTCTCTATACATGACGTGCTAAAGAAGAGGAAACAGGATCTAGAAATGGATGACCAGAAGCTAAAACTAGTTGAAGCCAAACTTTATGACTCTTATAGTTCCGATTTTTACAGCGGAAAAGTACTGAACATAAAACATAGCTATGAGCTTGAGGATCTTCTAAAGATTAAAAAGCCAGAAAACATAAACGACTATAAAATGATTCCTATGAGTATTTTCAACGAAATCTGCTCCTACATCGAACATGACAGATTCCCCTTCCAAGGCGGAGCCAGCCAACACCACTGGATAAAAGAATTCAGAGAATGTCGAGATCAACTTTTAAAAATAATTGAAGAAATTAAAAAACTTCTGGAACTGAAAATAGACTACATCACCAATAATTACGAGAACCGCTACTCAATAATAAGAATAATAAGCATCTCCCTTCTAGGCAAACGAATGGAAGTATAGATATCAAACTTGTACCCTTTTAGGAATCCTAACCGTTCTGACCCAGCGTTAACCTTGCGTAACTTTGGTTTTTCAAGTTTCATGGGGAGACCGGTTCGCCCCCGGGCGATAGATTCGCAAAATCTCTTGTTTTTGGGCCCTTTTTTGGCTCTTCTCAAAACTGTTTCTCACCACTTAAATGGGATGGAAACATTAAAAATTGAGGAAAAACACCGATAAAACC
>JAHQXB010000007.1 GCA_029856435.1 Candidatus Jordarchaeia archaeon | reverse complement strand
CACCGCGGCTTAGATCTGTTCCATGTCTGGTGGTTTGAGTTTCTCCAGTACGGCGTCTGTTGATGGGGGTTGCTGGCCGAATTCTTTGAGGAGTTCAACAACCTGCTCCACGCTGACTTCGTGCATGCCTGCCGGGAAGGGGATGAGAGGGAACCAGTGTTCCGGGTATTTCATGTGGGGCAGCGCCATTCCCGGGTAAGAAATTGTAAAAGTTTTTTATCATTAGTTATATTGGTCTCTGTGAAAAAGAGGGCTAAAAACGCTTTTTTTGGGGAAAAGAAGACTTCATTAACCGTTTATGCCCGGGACACCAAATGACAAAAAACTTTTCAAAATTATTACGGGGGGTTCTGGTTCAAAACGTCAAACTTGTTTCATCAGCAAGTTTTTGTTGGGTTTTCTTGGAAGTTGCTTCATAAGGAGAGAATCTTCAATTAGGCTCTGTTGAATAATTTTAATTTTTTCAAAATATTGGTTGTTTTTTGAAAATTTTTCAAATTAACAATGTAAAATTGCAAAAAATTCATTAAAATAGTAAGGAAATTGAAAAAATAAAACTTTTTCAACAGAGCCACTTCGCACATGTGCACTTCGTTTTGAAACTTTTGCCAAAGCTTTATATATATTAACAAGAAATTAATAACTTCAAAGAAACTTCTATTATGAGAGGAAGGAGAAAATTGTGGAGACCCAATATTGAAACTATGCCCAGAAGAGAAATTACCAAAATACAAGAAGAAAGACTAAAGAGACAAGTAAAATACGTATATGAAAACTCCCCCTTACACAAAAAGAAATTCGACGAAGCGGGAATTAAACCAGGAGACATAAAAAAACTGGAAGACCTAAAAAAACTACCCCTCATAAACAGGGAGGACTTGGAGAGAGAAGTAACTTTCAAAGACATTTACGGAGGGAGACTCTGCGTACCCACAGAAAAGCTAATGCTAGTGTCAAACCCGCCCGAACCACAGGTCAAAGAACCACTAATCATGACCGCCCTAACCGACAATGACCGAGAAAGACTAGTAGACCAAATGACCAGAACCCTAAGAATGCTCGGCCTAAAAAGAGGATATACCCTAGAACTACAAGCAAGCCAGTGGGAAATCATATCCCGATTCGTAGAAGCCCACTTTATGTTCCGAAGAGGAGTACAAACACTAGTCCCCTTCACAAGCATACCTATAGAAATCACCCTATTCATAATAGACATACCCCGAGCAATAAGCCTCACCAAATTCTTCAAACCCCAAATCATAATAACAACGGTAGACAACGCACAACTAATGCAGGGAGAACTAGAAAAACAGGGAGAAAACCCCAAAAAGGAATTCAACCCCGAAGTCGTAGTCCACAGAATACGCCCCCTCGCCCCCATCCTCACCGAAGAAAACCGCAAAGAATTCGAAGCAAAATGGGGCGGCAAACACGTCAAAATGCTCGACCTCCAAGACAACCACTTCTACGCTACAGAATGCCCCGAACGTAAAGGTATGCACGTCTGGGAAGACGAATTCATAGTCGAAACAATAGATACAGAAAACGGGCAACCCACAGCCCCGGGAGAAGAGGGAAAACTAGCAATAACCAACCTCTGGGAAGAAGCCACCCCCATAATCAGATACGTCACAGACAAAACCGCCAAAATAGAAACGGAAAAATGCAACTGCGGAAGAACCCATGCCCGAATAATAATGTAGGAGGATGAAAAAATGGAGATAATTGAAGAAACCAAGTATTGGAACAAACCCCTAGAAACTATGCCCCAAAAGGAACTACAAAAAATACAGCTAAAAAAACTCCAGTATCAAATAAACTACGCCTATCATAACACCCGATACTACAAGAAAAGCTTCCAAGAAGCAGGCATAACACCAGAAGACATCAAAACCCTAGACGACTTCAAAAAAGTACCCATGCTCTACAAAGACGACCTAAGAGCCGACAGAGCCAAAACCGGCGACCCCTTCGGAGGGATACTTGCAGTACCCTACGAAAAAATAAGAATAATAAACGCCTCAACCGGAACAACCGGAGTCCCCAGCGTATTCGCATACACCTACGACGACCAACTACAAGGAGTAGAACAAGAAGTACGCATAAAATGGAGCAGAGGCTACCGACCAGGAACCAAAATATACTCCACAGGGTTCAGATGGCACGGATACGTACAACTAGCCTACCCCGGAGGAGACCTACTAGGCTTCCACAGCATCACAGAAACAGGATACCCCCTACCCAACCTCTCACAAAAACACGTAATAGCAATCAAATACTTCAAACCCGAAGTACTAGCCGGCCCCATACTAACACTATACTCCATAGTAGAAGCCGCAAAAACACTAAAAGAAGACCTAAAACAAATACTAAAAGATACCAAAGTAATCGATACCGGTTACGGAGACATCGTCACTATGGCTATTAAGAAGCGTTTGGAGTCGGAGACTGGTATTCCTCCTGAGAGGATTTTTGATTTTGGTGGTGTTGCTGATCCTTTGTGGTATTTTGGTGATTGTCCTTCCCATATGGGTGTTCATAGTTGTGACGACCTATTTCTCTTGGACATTATGGATGAGGAGACACATGAGGTTTTGCCGGAGGGTGAACGTGGAGAGATTGTGATTTCCAACTTGTTTGCTGAGGCCACACCCATTTTTAAGTGGGGAAGTGAGGACACGGGCTACATTGAAAGAGATGTTTGTGAGTGTGGACGTACCCATAGCAGAGTGCATTTTCTTGGTAGGGCGGCTTTCGCTGCGAATATTAAGGGTAGGAAGGTGTTTCCCTCGGAGCTTGAAAACATTCTGGGTGACATTCCGGGGTTTACGGAGTACTTTACTGTGTTGAAGTATTCTAAGGATGCCATGGATGAGCTTAGGATGAAAATGGCTGTGAACCGTGAGAAGATTAAAGACATGGGTGCCTTTGTGGCTGAGGTTAAGAGGAGGATAAAGGAGCATTTGAAGGCGGATTCAGATGTCACAATTGTGGAGTCGGTGAGTGAGCTTCCCTTTGTTGGCCACAAAACTATCAAGTTGCTTGATTTGACTAAGGAGAAAAAATGAATTCCAAATATTCTCTTATCTCTTTTTTTAAGTGTGGACTTTCTGTTTATTGTTCATGGTTTTGGGAGCCTTGTTACTTCTGGTACTCGGTCGAAGTCTTCGTCGAATGAGTATATTTCGTTTATGTTGTTTGCCTTCATGAAGTCGATGGCTAAGGCGTCATTTGCTTCTAGTTTCAATTCATCTGCTGTTTCTGTTGCGGCTAGATATTCCTCCTTGCTTACTCCCATTATTTTTACGTTGTCAAGCATGAATAAGCCACGAATGGTTCTAGTTAATTGTTCTAGCGGTATGCTGTGCTTAAGGATGTTTACTATTTCTGACAGATGTATAACGGTAATTAGCACTTCTTCTTTCCCTTGGGATATATCGCTGATTATACTTTTGGCTTGTTCCTTCATCCTTTTTTCCGTTTGGTTTAACTGTCTTTTGGGTTTGTAGTATGCATAAATGAATACATTTGCGTCTAAGAATTTCATGTGCCCGCCTCATAAAACTTTTTTTCGAATTCCTTCCAGCTTTCTATAGCTTCTACGCCCAGGTCTACTTGGTCAAAATGTTCGGTAAGATCAACATGTCGCTTGGGGATTATTTTCAAGTATCCCTTTTTCTTTATAATATAGAGTTCCCGGCTTTCTCCTATTTCCTCCTCTCGCCAGTCCGCAGGTAAAATAAGGCGGCCTTGGGCATCTATCTTTCTAATTTCTACTCCAATTTTCAATTTTTTCACCATAAAAAGATTAAATTCACCATAAATAAAGTTTTCCTCCAAAAAATTCAATAAGCACCTAAAAATTTGACCAATGAGCTAAAAAATGGGTTTTAGGATTCAGTCTACAAAACTGTCGCGAGAAGCCTTCCTACCTAGTAAGTATCAAAACTTGGGAAAAAAAGAATTATTTTTGGTAGGGTCAAAAGCTTTTATTTACCTGTTAAGTGGGGTTCGGTGTTTGAGCCGGTATTTAGTGAATTTAAAGGGAGGGTGGTTTTGCGTAATTTTCTCTTAGAAGAATTCGCTTCTGTCCACCCACTGGGGGAAGTACTGGTAATATTCATTGGGTTTCGCCTTTTTAAGTCCTTGGTATGTTGCTCTAGTGAGGGTTATTACGCCTCTTTTGTCTCGGTAGTTTTTGGCGAGTCCCTTTTCTTCCAGTGACATAAGAATTTCGTCTAGTTTTTCCTCATCGGTTCTTAAACGTGCCAAGAGCTGGTCGCGGCTGAAATGAAGGCCGGGGTTAATTTTCCAGTATTCGGCTAAAACATTGAGCACAGTGTTTTCGTCGACTTCGGTACCTTCGGGAAGAGGAATTACTTCCATGTGTGGGATTGGCATTTGGAGTTCGGGGTGCATTTCGCGCCAGGGAGCCTTAAAGTCACTTGCGTGAATTCTTAAGCCCTGCCTGTAAAGGAGAAGTCTCAGTACTTCGTTGGTGCCGGCGCCGATTTCGAGTATTTTAACATCTCTCAAAATTGCCTCTATGGGGTAGAAGCGTGTGAGTCCATCTCCGCCCATAATCTGGATACAGTCCAATGCAGCCTTTCTCATAGCTTCAGTAATGTAAATTTTTGCTGCGGTGGATTCCAGGAAGGGGCCGAGTGGAGCCATTCCGCCTATGTCTATCTGGTAGGCGATGTAGTAGGCAAGGAGTCTGAGTATTTTCCAGTTCGCAATCATATCTGCCACCTTCAGCTGGTTGGCTTGGAATTCCCTTGTGGGTTGACCGAACTGGACTCTTCTATCCATACTGAAGGCTGCGTATCTCACACATTCTCTAATTGCAGAAACGCCTGCTATAGCGCCCAGTGTTCTCTCAAAATTCAGTCCTGAGACCATAATGTTCCAGCCCATTCCTTCACCTGCTAAAACGTTTGAGGCGGGGACACGGGCGTCGTCAAAGTTTAGATAGCCGTTGCGGACACCATCCCAGCCAATTAGCTCATTAATTTTTTCTACGGTAAATCCGGGTGTGCCTTTTTCCACTAAGATTCCTGTTAGATGCTTGTAGGCCTTGATATCTGCGGGGTTATCACTAGTTTTGGCGTAAACCATGTAGACATCCGCCAAGCCGGCGTTAGTGATGAATCTTTTTTTCCCGTTGAGTATGTACTCGTCTCCATCCCTAACTGCGGTTGTTTCGATGCCGGCTGCGTCGCTGCCAATGAAGGGTTCTGTGATGCACACTGCGCCCATTATTTCTCCTCGAGCAAATTTGGGAAGCCACTTTTCCTTCTGTTCCTCGTTGCCGAAATGTACAGTTTGGTGGCATCCTCCAAACATGGTGGTGGCGAAGGATGTTGCTATGGCTCCGAGGCGTGCTATTCCTTCCATTCCTATGCAGCACCCGGTGACCCCGGCTTCTTTTCCCATTCCGCCGTATTCTTCGGGTATAATTGTTGCGGGCCAGCCGTCTTTTAAGACTTTGTCCATTAGGTCGTAGGGGAACTCCTTCTTGTAAGCGGCCTCAGTGGCTCTTCCAATATTTTTATCCACAAAATCTTCAATTTTGTCTGCTAATTCACACTGAGTCTTATTCCACCAAGGATACTTGTCCAAAACAATCACCTTAAAATAGTACTTCTTTTCCAGTGACTTGGAATGCCTAATAAAGCTATTTGGAAAAAATGGTTCCCGAATATGCGAAATATGGCTACAAAAAATGTTGTTTGAAAACTTAAATTGAATAAATATTGGGTTAGAGTTTACCATAATCTGGTGTTTGAAACCATGGCTGAGGCTTCCCCGTCTACGCAAATCTCTCCTCGCTGGTTCTTAATCTGCAGCTTGATGGTAACCACTCCGCCATTGTACTTGGCTACATCCTTCTTGTTTATTACCTCTGCCTCTGCGTGTATAGTATCTCCAATTCTTACTGGAGCCGTGAACTTGTAGTGTGCACCTAGGAAGGCTATCGCTGTTCCACTTAGCAGTTGTCCTAGGTATCCTGATAGTACACTGACTGAGAGCAGTCCGTGGGCTATTCTGGTTTTGAATGGGGTTTTCTTGGCGAACTCCTCATCAACGTGGAGTGGGTTATAATCGCCGGAGAGGGATGCGAAAAGGATTATATGTGCATCTGTAATTGTTATGGCTGGGGATTTGTCTTTGGTTCCTATTTGGAATTCGCCGTAAGTTTTTCCTAACTGACTCATTTTACTCAACCTCGTTATGCCAAAGATTACATGTCTTACTTAAATCTTTCCAAAGGTTTTATCCACTAACATTATAACCCTCTTAGAAGTGCCAGACTCTTCGTAGGCGTTTCAACTATTTTTGCTCCAATGTGAAATTTCTTTGATTGTTTTCACCGCTGTTCTGATGGTGGGGTATGTGGGTATTTTATTTTCGAGGAGTAAATTGTGGGCTTTTTGTGAGAGGATTCTTGAGGCTAGCCAACAAACCATCATAGGTTTATTGAATTTCCTCACTTCTTGGGAGACTTTGACTATGTCTTCTGCAAGGAGAGCAGCAGGGTCCCCTACAGCGCTTGTTATTATGAGTAGTATGGTGTTTAGATACTCTTCTCCGCAGAGGATTTCTATGCATTGTTTAAACATTCCCAAGTTTAATATTATCTGGCCAGTGACATCTAGAGGATTTTTAATTTGGGCGAATTCTGGTAGTATCCCTTTCAACTTCCCCTTTACTTCTTCTTTAAATTCTGGTATCTCAAGTCCATATTCTTCACACAGATCCGCTGCCATTGTACAGGCGGCGCCGCTGGTTGCAATTACCGCTATTTTGTTGTCTATAGGCTTGGGTTGCCACGAGAGCGCCATAGGCATATGGTAAAGGTCGTCTAAGTCCTGGCAGGGGATGATTTTTGAATCTTTAAGTAGTTTGTTGTCCTCCTCTCTGGCTCCTGGGGTTAAACCTGTATGGTACTGAGTGAGGTTCATTCCCTTTTTGGACCATGCTGCCTTTAAAACCACTACAGCTTTTCCAGCCATTTTAGCCTTCTTCGCAGCTTGGTGGAACAGTTCTTTGTTTTTGATGGCTTCCACATAGACTACGATATTTTTGGTGTGAGGGTCCTCAGCCATAAAGTCTAGGAATTCAGCTGTTTCCAAATCTGCCTCGTTCCCCGTGGATACACATCGACTTACACCCAACCCTAAGTCCCACATGTGTGTGAGAGTGCTGCCCATAACAGCCCCAGAGTGTGAAATTAGGCCCACATCTCCCTTTATGGGAGTGTTGGGAATCAACAATGTGGGGGAGAAGGAGGCACAGAAATCATTGGGCGTGGAAATAACCCCCTGCGAGTTGGGACCGCAGAGACGCAGCCCTCCCTCCCTCGCTTTTGCCACAAGAGTTTTTTGCTCCTTAACTTTTCCCACTTCTGCGAAGCCAGCGGATCCAATTATGACGCATTTTACACCCTTATTAACACAATCCTCAACTATTTTCTCAACGGTTGTTGCGGGAGTAAGTATGTATACTAAATCCACCGTTTTGGGAATATCGCTCACGGAGGGGTAACATTTTAGACCCATAACGCTGTCTTCTGAGGGATTAACGGGAAAAGTGCGTTCCTTTGGGAACCCTCTTTGAAGAAGGAAGTTCAAAGCTATGCTACCCAACTTTGAAGGATTATTAGAGGCACCCACAATAGCAACAGAATCTGGATCAAACATGGCGCTTATGCTTTCATCCAAACAAATCACCTCTAACCCGAAGCTTTTGATGCAATAGAGTTCACGTTTTTCTATTAGTCCATATCTCTCCTAAAGATAATTTGCTTTGTGTTGAATTACCTAAGGATACTTGTTTTTTTATAATCACTCTCATTTTTAACACGTTACTGACTCTTATCAAACAAATTTCTTTTATAAAAGAGATTATTGGCTTCAGGAACCAAAAAGTTTTGTTGATTACCTAGATTTAGCTAAAAGTTATATATATTAATAGGCCCTTAATCTCAGGGACATATTGGTTTTTTGAGGTGGTTCTGTTGTCGGTTAGTAAAATGTTTGCTTTGTGGAACCTCGTTCCGGGTGGAATGAGGGCGAATCTTGTACAGGAATCTTTAATGGACACCGTGGCTGCGCTTTCGGCTGCCGTAATTAAGGCTTATAAAAAAGAGGGTGAAAAACTGATTGCTGATGTTTTTAGGGAGCAAGGTCAGAATCAGGGAAAACTGCTCAAAGAAAGGCTTGGGTTGGGAAACACTCTTAAGGATGCTGTGGATGCTTGGAAAATCGCTAGTAATTTAACAAAACTGAAGGCGAAATTTGAAAAGAGCGGCGAAAATTCCTATGATGCTCATCATCTAAACTGTCCCATGCATGAAGCGTTTAGGAAATATAAAGTTTCATGTGATATAGCTTGTTTCCCTATGGTTGAAGCTATGGCTAAAACTGTTTGTCCCCAAGCTAAAATGTCAGTGGTTCGGAAGCCTACCCTTGAAGAAACCTGTATTAAACGGTTAACTCTATGAGTCTTAAGAATGCTGCGTTGCAAGTTAGGGGTGGCTTATAGCTTTCACATCTTTGAATTTACCTTTATTCTTAAATTTTTACTTTTGTATGCGTTTACCATGAAAAACATTTTTCCTACCTTTCTAAAACGCGGAATGCGTATGCTGGTTTAGCCATATGTTTAGGCCGCACTCCTGTTTGTAGGGATCTGTTTTTGTGGCTGGCTTTGAGAGAAACCATCTCCTCATCTTTTTTTAACACCTTGTGTAGAAAAATGGAGGTAGGAAGGGACGCGGAGGCAGGCTAAGGCAAGGTCACCACAAAAATTCAGCCACCCGGAGTATTGTTTAAACATGTGGTAAATAGTGCTTCTTTTCCCTCTAAGACTAAGACCCTTTTTGAGGGGTGTTA
>JAHQXB010000080.1 GCA_029856435.1 Candidatus Jordarchaeia archaeon | reverse complement strand
TACTTTTTTGCCTTCAAATTGCCCCCAAAAGCATTTACCAAAAATCGAAAACATTGACGAAAAATAAAAAACAACTCAGCAAAACACCAAAAACAAAAATATAAAGAAAAAACTAAAAAAATAGAAAAAAAATAAACAAAAACAGTTGAAAAATGTATTATACGAGCACCATAAAAATATTCAGGCAACCCAATAACTTTTACCTGTTTGAACGGCTCGGAAGTTTGGTGAAAGAGGAAGGACGCAGAATAGCTTTTCCACCCGGTAATGTTTTGGCTCAATTCAATTCTTTGCCCTGTAGACTTCCAAGTAGCATTGTATATTCCGAAATCAATCTTTTTGGCAGGTACGCCACCAAGAAGGTATGCGCTAATATTGTATAGGTAGCATGTTTGGCTCAAGTTGAAAGACATAGCATATGTTAGGCCCCTCAAAGAATAGCCGTCGCTGGGAAGCTCGGCGGTGCATATAGTATTATAGTTCTTGGCTTGAACATTGGAAATGTTAAAAGTTACTTGGTCAACCTGTGAGACGCACGGTAACCTTTATGTTTAATATGGTTCCAGTTGTAATACTAGGATACTACAAGCGGATAGCTGATCCTTTGAAGCCAAAGAGTAGTGGGGACCATTTCGACTCACAAACCAAGTTTGAAAGCTGGGAGGACGCCGGCAGATCGGAAAACAGGTCAAGGAAACCTAAGGCATACGCGGATAGCACCATAAAAAAGATTAAAACTATTTTACTCATCCACAAATTTTTAAACCTAAACATGAAACCACATAGCCCCGCCACACCATCGTCTTCACCATAAATTAAACAAAACAAACATTATAAAACTTCTCCAAATTTAACAAAAAACAAGTTTTTGTAGTATCTAATCCTCTGAATCTTGAAGAAAAGAGAGTGGGACCATATGTTCTGGTGGCACTCCTATTTGTGGTGATTTCCTTTTTTGGTGGCTGAGCTCATATGAAAATTCCCTCCACCTTATAAATAAACATGTATAAAAATGATGGGCGGAAGGACTGAGGATGCAGGGTCAGGGCAGAAATCAATCCACAAAAACCAGCCACAAGGAGACCTGTTTGAACATATGGAATGGGAACTTCCATTTTGCAAAAGAGGGGGAATAATCCTCATTCAATTTGTAACCTAAATACGCACGGGAAATTTTTTGGTGCTTTTTGTAATGGTTTTTTCTTTTTGTTTTGTGGTGGGTCATTGTGTTTTTGAAGGGGGTGTTGGGGGTCAAATTGGTTTTCTTGGTTCAAATCTCTTGGGGTTCTCCATTTTGTGGTTTTTTCGTTTTTCTCCTTTTTATTGCTTTTTTGTTAGTGTGCTTTGTGCTGGTTGTGGGTATTGGAGTTTCTGCTTTGGAGGTGGAGTTTTTGCGAAATTTACAGGGGGACTGGCGGTGCGGGGAAGGGTTTGGGGGGGAGGAATTTTTTATGGTTGTGGGGTTTAGTGTTGATTATGCAATTGTCGTAATGTTGGGGGTCTTGGGCGATAAAGCTTATAAGGAGCTGATAGGAAATTAATGAAGTATAGAAAAATTGATTTCAGGAAAAACCCCCCTGATTTGGGGGGGAGAAAGTAGGAGGAAAGACTCTTGGCAGAAGAAAAAGCCTGGGCAATTTTAGGCATCTTGGGTGGACTCTACGGGATACTCTCCGGAATCGCTATTGCCATAGCTGGAGTGGGTGCCGCGAACACCATTAACACCGTTCTCGCACTGGGCTCTCTGTATCCTGGTTCTATTGCAGCAATTCTCCAGATTGTCCAGTACTTCTCTCCAACATTGGCAGCCTTCACCTTTGGTCCGCTTGCTCCACTTTTAGGTTTGCAGGCGAGCTCCGCTCTATCCATTCTTGGAATCGTCGTCATAATTCTTGGTTTACTGATACTCTTGGGAGCATTTGGCGCAATGAAAGGAAAGGCGTGGGGCGCAATTTTAATGGCAATCATTGGATTCATTGGCTTCCTAATCTTCAACCTTGGAGGACTGCTGGCTCTCATCGCCGGCCTGGTGCTCTACTACAAAGCCAAATAAGAAGATTCTGCAAACAAATAAACTCTCTCCAATTTTTTTCTTTTTTTGCTTTTTCCTGTTTTTTGATTTCCAAGTGGGGGGTGTAGTATGTGTAAGCTGGGTTTCAGAGATACTATTTTAAGTGTGGAAATCTAAAAAAGGGTTTAGTGTTAGTTGAATTAAAAGGGGTTTTTGCATGGGTTCTGGTTCGCTGAAGGCGTTTGTTGTTTTGGGATGTATTGGTGGCTTATATGGGGTGCTGAGTGGGCTGGTGATAATGTTTTTGAGTGTTAGTTTGAGGGGGGACATTCTATTTTTGATGGGGCTTTCTGTTTTCTTTCCACAATTTTTGGAGCAGCTTTTGACCTACTTGTCCACATATTTTGTTTCCTTCATCAATTTAATTTCCCTGGGCCCGTTAGGGGGCTACTACGTGGGCGCAATTATTTGGAACCTATATACCTTCGGAGTGATTGTGGCTGTTCACGGTTTTGTCATCCTTCTAAGTTCCATTGGGGTATGGAGCGGCAACAAGTGGTATGCTGTAATCTTAACCGTTTTTGGTTTGATGGGATTCTTTGCCTTATTTAACTTTGGAGGCTTACTGGGCCTCATAGGTGGAGTTATACTGTGGGAGCACATGAAATAGCTTTCCCTGCCTTAAACCCCTCAAAATGAATGTCCGTGAACGCTCCACACTATTTAGGGAAGAGAACTTTAAGCACTTTTTACTAATATTTGGTCTTATTAGCGGGATAATTCGGACATTGATTTTAAAGCATAAACTTTATGAGACGCCTAATCCTGTACGTCGGAAAATATGTTTAGGAGTTGCCAAATATGGAGGATATCTATGAGAGATTAAGAAGGAAGCTTGACGAGTGGCCGATAGGGTTTCCCAAAAGTGAGGAGGCACTGGAAATTCTCAGAGTCCTTTATACCCCGGAGGAGGCTGAACTAGCCCTCAAACTGCCCCTTGTTACCCAGACCCTCGAAGAAATAGCCGCCCAAGTTAAAGAAGATCCAGATAGGCTAGGAAAAATGCTGGACAGAATGGCAGATAAAGGAACTGTTTTCGCCTTGGAGCGTGAAGGCAGAAAGTTGTACCGTTTACTGCCTTCGATTGTAGGCTTTTCTGAAACTCCCTTCTGGCCTGGGAGGAAGGATAATAGAGCCTTAAAGCTTGCTCCTCTCTGGAAAAGTTACTTTGAAAAAAAGTTTGCCTACGAGATTGGCGAACGGAAACAATCCATTCTTAGAGTGATACCCGTAGATATTTCCATATCTCACGGCTCACAGGTAACCCCCTACGAGGATATCAAAGAGCTACTCAAAGCAAACAAGTTTTTCGCTGTGGCTAATTGCCCCTGCAGACAGATTGCTCGATATACTGGGGGAGGATGCAACCATTCTCTGGAGGTTTGCCTACATTTTGATAGTATGGGGCAATACATAGTGGAACACGGAATGGGCAGAGAGATCACCAGAGAAGAAACGCTAGAAATCCTGAGAAAAGCAAACCAGGAAGGCCTAGTACATATGACCGAAAACCACCAGGGAAAAGTAGCAACCATATGTAACTGCTGCTCTGACTGTTGCCTCTTCTTCAGAGCCCTCAAATCAGCTAGGCTACCTAGAGCCCTCGCAAAATCAAACTATGTAAGCACCGTGAACACCGATTTGTGCACAGCCTGTGGAATCTGCGCCGAACGCTGCCCTATGGAAGCAATAACGGTAAAAGAGTTTGCAGAGATAGACGAGCAGAGGTGTGTGGGGTGCGGGGTCTGCTATCCCACCTGTCCAAATGAAGCCATAAAATTGGTGAGGAAGCCGGAAGAGCATATCTCCGAGATTCCAGACAGCAAAACATTCATCATGAATATGCTAAAAGAGAAGACAGAAAAAATGGGAAAATAAGTATCCTCCCCTCACTCCTTTTTTTGGCTCCGCGTCCAAACCGTGAACTCTTCTCTGTTTCACCCTTAGGGTGCCTGCTTTCCTCACTTCTTCGAGCTTCACTTGGTAGGTTTATGGGCTCGCCTACTGTGGACTCGCATCTAAAATTCGGTGGAAGCGTAAATTAAAAAATGGAGGCTGTGAAATATAATAAGTCTACTACATTAGTCTTTAGGAGAGAGACATTTGAAAAGTGGAGTTTAAGGAGGTTTTTAATTTTGAGTTGGATTGGAAGTTCCCTACGCGACCTACCAAGATTGAGGAACTGTAAAAGGAGACGAGTATCCAGCTGGGATAAGAGTGGTGGCAACGATGACTACCTGTTGATAAAAAGTCGGGAGAGTGTAACCATAGCTGATATTAGGGGTGCGGGCTGCATAACGCACATTTGGGTAACCATGGATTGCTCGGCACCATACTATTTGAGAAAAATCCTTATTCGCATGTTCTGGGACGATGAGGAGAACCCTTCAGTGGAGGTGCCCATAGGAGACTTCTTTGGAATAGGACACGCCATACGCAAAAATTTCGTCTCCCTGCCCCTCACCATGTCTCCTGAGAACGGCAGAGGATTTAACTGCTTTTTCCCTATGCCCTTCTCCAAAAGAGCCGTAGTAGAAATTGTTAACGAGGCGGAGCAAGCCATGATTTTCTACTACTACATAGACTATGAGGAGTATGATAAGCTTGAGGAAGACTTGGGAAGGTTCCACGCAACTTGGAATAGGGAAAACCCCTGTGAAGGTATATCCGATTTTGGAATGGACAATTGGGAGTATCTCTTCGGAGGAAAAAACCTTGACGGCAAAGGAAACTATGTAATACTGGAGGCTGAGGGAAAAGGACACTATGTGGGATGCAACCTTAACATCCACAACCTGAGATTAACTAGGGAGAAGTGGAACTGGTATGGCGAGGGAGACGACATGATATTCATAGATGGCGACGAACAGCCAACCATAAATGGAACCGGAACCGAAGACTACTTTAACACTGCCTTCTGCCCCGCCCAAGAATACTGCGCCCCCTACCATGGAATAACTGTTCCCGGAGGCAAAAACTGGTCGGGAAAAATAAGCATGTACCGTTTCCACATAGAGGACCCCATATACTTTGAAAAATCCATAAGGGTAACCATTGAGCATGGACACGCTAACAGGCGTTCCGACGACTACTCCAGCACAGCCTACTGGTACCAAACAGAGCCGCACAAAAAGTTCAAGCCCATGCTTCCAGTGGAAAAAAGGCTGCCCAGAGAGGAACCCAAAGAATTCGACTAACACCAGAAAAATTCAAAACAAGCCTAGAACAAACAAACTATTGCTACAATAGGTAATAGTCTTTTTTCTATTTTTACTTTTTCTAATATTTTTTTATGTGTTCTGAACTTTTTCCAAGAATACATTGTAAAATTGCAAAAATTCGCCAAAAATAAATGGGTAAAACGGAAAAATAAATTGTGCAAAAGGGCAAAAAGGAGTGAATGTTTGAAATAGTGAATCGAGAGCTGTCAAAGAGGTGTAAAAAGATATATAAGGAAAATTCTCTTCTTCTTAGGGTATTGAATTCAGTAGTGAGTAATACAATGTTGAGGGGATAACACTTGAGTAATACTGATCTAAAACGTATGGTTGAACTTGTGGAGATTAATTTGGGCAGCTGGAAGCCGGAAGCCTTGGCCATCATTGATGTTAACAGTAGGGTTTGGTGTGAAAAAGGCGCTATTCCAAGTGGGGTTCTTGACTATTACCGTAGGTTCCCCCTTTCTGATATGCATTTGGGAGACAGTTTACACAACAATAACACCTTTCTCATGAAGATAACTGAGAAAACAGGAGTCATAGTAGTCATGAAGGATTCCCAGGTGGCAAGGCTCGCCGCAATAAACCTGAGGGGAAGAATAAATGCTCTCTCAGACTTCTACAATTTAGAAAAGCTTATCGAGGAAGATAAAAAAACCAAAATGGGAAGCATCCTGAAAAAGGAAAAGGAAATGTGGTAACCATGGCTCTCTACGAATTTCTGGTACTAACATGCTCCATTCCCCCCGCGGTCTGCGCGGCTTATCTGACCAAACGCTTCTTTGAAAGGAAGCAAATCGTCACCCTCATAATAATCACTTACTTCGCTATGTTTTCAGCAACCTGGATAGGCTACTTCCTCATACTTTTAGACATTTTTCAGATTCACCCCTACGTGTACATAGTTTTCACATCCCTAATAGACTTCTCCGTGGTGCTACTGGTAGGATTAGTGATGATGGAAATAAGGGAACTGTACTTGCTCCCACCATACGTAGCCACCCTCGCCGCAATACACTACTTTATTTTGGACTACACCAGAACAGAAGCCTATTTGGGCACCCAGTACCTCTCACTCGTGACGACCGGACAGTTCATTGGGCAGAGCTGGTACGTTATCCTCGGAAATTTGGACCCGAGCCTACTTAGAACCCTCCCCTACTTCCTAAACATTGAACCCATACTTGACCCTCTAAACGTAGCGTATTCTCCCACACACCTAATTGTGATGGGAATATACATCATGCTACTTTCTGCCCCAACAATCCTACTTTTCTACTATATTGCTTGGAAGAACAGGAGCGGCAGATCATTGGGATTCGCCCTAGGACTCACAATACTTATGGCCAACATGTTCTACCAGAGGGTATCCCCAGAAATCCAAGCCATAGTAACACTTGTAGGAACAATCATATTCGCCCTAGGAATATTCGGAGTATTGGATGAGCTGATACCAAAAATTGAAGAAATAATGAAACCCACCCTAAAACAGAGCCAAAGCTAAAACTTACTTCACACCCATTTAAACTAAAAGAGAAGCAAAAAAAGGATACCTAAAAAGCGGGATAAACACAAATATAACTGGATGGAGCTGGTTAAGCACGGGAAAAATGTCCTCAAGAATTTGGAAACTCTACCCCCCTTTTTACGTGAAAGTATGGGACAGAAGTTGCACAGACAGCCAAAGTTAACTATACTGATTCAACAGTCATAGAATTTTTCCTCAAAAATTGTTTCATAAAAACCTACATAAGCTCTGCTTCTTAGACAAAACATGAAAAATGTTTTTTATAACAAAATAAAATAAGGAGAGGGTTTAGTTTTAGGGTTTTTTGGTCATTTCTTTTCGCCTTTCTTCCAGAATTTTGAAGATCCTTTCCCTATCCCGGGGATAGAATCTGTATGCGAAGAACCACACAAGCAGGCAAAGTGTCCAGGGAATGGTTATTGTTATGAGCATTGCTGTGGTTAGCGATTGTCCCGAAACTGTGAATAGAGCTAGCAGCAGGGGAAGGGGGAGAACTCCTAGCCAGTACCCTATGTAGGGAGTTATGGTTTGCATCGTTATGCCTGCGACCCCACCGTTAATGGTGTCTGCTAGGTATCCCGTGATGACTGCGGCTATGGCTGCGAAGCCTCCTTCAAACATTTGCTCAATGGAGAAGGAGGTGCTTCTCACCTCTGGTTTGGTTACGTTGGCAACCATTGGCTGAACAGCTGCGGGACCAGCCCAACTAATCAAAACAGCCGTAATGAACATCAGAGCCATGTAGTGTGGAAGGGAAAGGGGTATGGTGAGCGCAAACAAAGTGAGGGGGATTCCCGAGAACACAGAAATCTGAGCCACAATAATTCTGCCCCTGTTAAAACTCTTCTTTTCACCCTTATCTCCCAGCCAGCCTCCAAGCCCATTGCCCAGAGCCACACCGATTACCAGTACTGCAAAAACTAATGTTGCATCACTCGGCGGAATGTATCTCACGCTTTCAAGCCAGTGCACAATCCAGGCCTGCAAAACAATCCAAGGCATGTAGCCGAGCATTCCCTGAATTATTATTATTTGCATAGTTCTGGTTCGCAGAATCTCGCCTACAGCTTTCCTCTCAATTTTATATTTTTCCGCGGCTTCCACAGTAATTATGTCCTTAAGCTCCTTCTCCATTGCGCCCCTAGCAGGCTCCTTAACAAAGAACCACACCACACCAGCCACTATTAAGCTTATGATCGCAACCAGTATGAACCCCATTCTCCAGGCTCCATAATGCACGGTGTACTTCATCAAAGTGTCAAACACTAGAAGTTCATTCAGTATGTCAAGGATGGGGGGATACACCAGCCAGTACAGGTACAGTTGGTAAAGGTTAGACTCGAGTCCAAAGGTGTAGCTTTTTGCGTCCAGCATACCCAAAACGGGCACAACAATGGCGACACCCAGAACCCCAAACATTTGGAAAATTCCCAGCCACTTGCCTCTATCCTCAGGCTTGAAAAAGTCAGCAATCAGCGAAAAACCTGTAGGTATAATGGTCGCCAAGCCGAATCCTGCCAGCAGTCTAAAGAAGAGCAGTGATGTAAAATCGCCAGCATAGGCACACAGGAGAGTAAAAGCACCCCAAATTAAGCAGCCGATTGTTAGAACCACCCTCCGCGAATACTTGTCCGCCAAATATCCCCAGAGGGGAGCAACAATTGTTTGAACAGCTGACCTCGTCGAAGTTATGAAACCCAAAGCCCCACGAGTAACGGCTAGTTCCCGGCCAATGGAAGTGTAGTAGGTGGGAAGCGCCTGCATATCCGCCCTGTCCACAAAGTTCGCCGCACTAATAGCCATAAATGACCTCTTTCTACCCTTAATTCCCTCAGTTTCTCCAACAGTCTCCTTCTTCTTGGACATTCGCACTCATCCCTCAAAATGATTTTAAGTATTATTGTATCAATGATTTTTAAATTTTTTCAAAGCCAATCGGGGTGATGCAGATTTATTCGGCTCCATCTCCCTAATAATGCTCCAAATCGTGAAAGAAGCCCTATAAACACCCCCTTTTTGAGGCGAAACCGAACGATTCTACATCACTGCCAATCGGCATAAGCTACTTAACCAGATCAGAACCCGAAGGTACAGATTCACCGCCTATTTTTTCAATTCCCAACTGGAATGCATCACCCTATCGAATGAGAAACTATTCTACTCCCCCCTAGGATTGTTTGTTTACTTGTTTTAAGGAATACAATAAGGGGTACAAAAATCGCGGTATTGGTTTTAAACAAAAAAGTTTAGGTGGGAGAACTGTTATTTGCATATTGGAGCCTAGTTTTAATTAGATTTTAGCTCCGCAATGTGGACAGAATTTGCTGAGAAGATTTGGCGGGATTTCTCCTTTACAGCTGGGGCATGTTTGTGTCATTGGCGCACCGCATTCACAGCAAAACTTTGCATAGGGCACCTGCTTTTTACACGATGGGCACGTCATTTGGGCAGTGGGCATCTGCATACCCATTGGTGTAGATACTGTGGGTGTAGCTGGTCTCGGCACACTTCCCGGTGTTGGAGCTGCTCTCACTGGGGCTCCACATGACGGACAAGAGGCGTTGCCTGGGGCTACCATGGTTCCGCAGTAGGGACATTTTCCCTCGTTTTTCTTTGACACTATCATGGCCTTTATTGCAGGTAAAACGTTTACATTTTTTACCTCGAAGCGTATGGCGTCTCCGCTTTCTAAAATTATGGTTAAACCGTTCTTATCGGATTGAGCATCCTTAACTGAAACTAGAGGTATAGCTATGGAGTCGAGTTTTCCATCCTTACCAAAATTCATGAAGTCGTTTCCGGTCAAGCTGCCCAGAACCAGTCCCGAGGAAGCCGCATAGGTGGCTCCCCTTATAGCATGTTTCGCTAAGTGTCCGGCCCAGCCTCCCACGTGGCGTCCCACAACTTCTCCGGCTATGGAGCCTGCAACTCCTACTGCGGCTGCTGCTAGGGCTCCTTTAAGAATTGCTTTACCACTACCAGCTCTTTTCTTGTACCATACAATGCGTACATCTGATACTATGAGGGTTCCCCAGTCCTTGTCGAATTTTACATTATCCAGTTTCGTGCCTACACTCTCATAGGCCAGTGGAACAAACTGTCCACTCTGGTCAAAACCCACGTTAAAAAATAATGGGCGCATCATGGGCTAAAATATTCAAAAAAGAGTTAATAAGGATTTCCAAATGTGAAAATGGGTGATGTAGATTTATTCGGTTCCATCTCCCTATTAAGGCTTCAAATCGTGAAGGAAGCCCTATAAACACTCCTTTTTGAGGCGAAACCGAACAATTCTACATCACCTGTGAAAATGCATGGTGGTGACTTATTTTTTCGATTTAATCTCTGGGTGAATGTAGACTGTCAGAGCCCCCCCTTTCCAGCATAGGGCTCCAAATCTCGAAAGAAGCCATAAAAAGGCATCTTCTCTCCGAGCGAGACCGAACTTGTTAAAAAGTTGTTGTTTCAGGGGTTCTGGTTGGTTTCCCACCAGGTGTAAACTGGTGATTCTGCGAATTGCAAGGCAGAAATATATCATAGAGGAAGGCTTTGCACCACACCCCACCAACCCTTGAAACAATTGCAACCAAACCGCGAAAAAGACTTACTTTTTTAACAAGTTCAGCGAGACCCATAATTTTATACACCCCTGCCTCTAAGCTATGCATTAAGTGCTGCGAGGAATTGTTTCTCTCTAATTTTATGTGAAAAATGCATAGTTTCCTGTTCCCTGGGATTAAAAGTATCAAACGTGTATAAAATCCGAGAGAGAAAAAAAGTAATTGTGGGTAATGCATGGCTGCCTCTAAGAGGGTCCTATAATAGCAATGGGAATGTAACTTTTTATCTGGTGGTGGGCTTCTATTATTTTTTTAGTAGTTGGTTGAGGTCGTATTCCTTTTCAAGGATTTTGTTTTTTACTTTTTCCACATTTATTTCTTCTTTTATTATGTCGGTCATGGGTTTTGCGCTTTTTCTGTCCCCTATGATTATTGCTCCCACTATTTTTCCGTCTTTTAGGACTACTTTTTTGTAGAGGCATTTCTCCGCTTCTATTTTTCGGATCTGTTCGTAGTCCTGGGTTTCAGGGTTTACCAGTCCTATTGAGGTGAGGTCTATGCCTGCCACTTTTAGCGTGTTTAGGGCGACTGTTCCCTTGTAAGCCACTTTTTTCCCAATCATGTTTGCTGCGGCTATCTGAGCCTGCTCCGTGGTGGCCGGAATTATGCCGTATACTCTTCCCCTGTGCTCCGCTATGTCTCCCGCAGCATAAATGTTTTCAACGCTGGTTCTCATATAGTCATCCACAACGACTCCCCTGTTCACATTTATTCCCGCTTCTTTGGCCAGTTCAATGTTGCTGCGAATTCCAGTGGCGAAAACAACTAAGTCTGCCTGGATGGTTTCTCCGCCTTTTAGTTTTAAGCCTGAAACTTCAGCGTTTCCCACAATCTCCTCTGTTTGGGCACCACACCTGATTTCCATCCCCATTTTCTCAAACTCCCCCATGAGCACATTTGAACCCTCCCGGTCAATTTGCCTTGGAAGAAGCCAAGGCGCAAACTCCAATATGGTAACCTTTAAACCCAACTTTCTCAAGGCGGCGGATATTTCCAACCCCAGTAGGCCGCCACCCACCACAACCGCGCTCCTTCTTTTTTTAGCGTACTCCCTTATGGCTAAGGCGTCATCAATGGTTCTTAGGGCAAACACTCCCCTCCTATCAGACCCCTTAACTGGGGGAATGAAGGAGCGGGCACCATTAGCCAGGAGAAGACTATCATAGGAAACACTTTCTCCCCCAGCCAAAACAATGTGGTTCTCACTGGTGTTAATGGATTTTACTGGAGTACCCAAGTGAACTTTAACATTTCGCTCCTCATACCAGCTGAGGGGATAAATAAAAATATCACTAACTGGAGATTCTCCAGATAAAACCCTGTAGAGGGAAGGGCGAGGATAATAGGGATACTTCTCATCAGTAAAAATTTCTATGCTATTGCCAGGAGCGTTTTGGAGAAGATATCTGCAAGCAGTGAAACCCGCCAAACTAAACCCAACAATCACAATCTTCAACTAAAACTCCTCCTAACAGGTAAAAACGAAAAACTCCCAAAGCTAACGTAGGAAAAAAGGCACATATTCCTAAAATATCTTTCCCCAACAAAAAGGGGAATAATACAAAAAATTAATTCGCAGGAAACAGATCAATCTGTGATTTAAGCAAAAACAGTACGACACCATCCAGAAGAAACTGTTTAAATATTACAAAATCTTAGAAATAAATACTCAAAATGTCAAAGCCACAGATTTTATACACCTGCTGGGGCTAAGAGTAAGTCAAATTCATTCTTAGGAGAGATTTGGATGAGGACCGGAGTCTACTGGCATGACCTCTTCGCCAAGAATTCCTGGCCAGTTATTGGAAACAAGTTCAAAAATTTCCCCAAAGCAATGGAGTGGGCCCTAAAAATTGAGGGAGTCAAACTTTACACCCCCACCAAAGTATCTTGGGAAACCCTAAAAAAAGTACACACTGAACCCCTACTGGAAAACTTGAAAAAAGCCTGGTACTGTGAGGGAGCGCTCTACTCTGTGGGAGGATGCATAGAGGCGGCAACCAAAATAGTGAGCGGCGAATTGGACAACGCACTGGTTTTTGATGTGGGGGCAGGTCACCACGCTGGACCATCACACGCTTGGGGAGGCACCTACGTTTCCTGCACCGGCCCCACAGTAGTAGCTCTACGCGAAAAATTTGGAGCCGGCCGCTACGCCATACTGGACACCGACAGCCACCACGGCGATGGAACCAGAGCAGTATTCATGGGAGACAGAGACGTCCTACACGTTTGCTTCTGCAGCCACAACACAGTTGAGGACGAGGGAACAAAGATATGCGTCGACGTAGGCTACAACACAAACGATCAAGAGTACCTCCGCCATGTGGAGAAAGAATTTGTGCCCCGCGTGGAAAAGTTTAAGCCCCACATAATTTTCCACCTCTTGGGACATGACACCGCCCGTGGAGACTATGGCGATAGGGGACTCTCAGAATCCTTCTTCTTGGAACTGGTCAAAATGGTCAAGAGATGCGCCCAAAAAGTGTGCAACGGAAAATACATGATTATAACCCATGGCGGCTCCAGAGAAGACCTCGCAGAATACATATTCCCAAACATCATTGAAATCCTCGCCCGCCCTTCCTAGCAGTTTCAAAATAGGTGGACTAAAAAAAGGGCCATATGCCCAAAACAGTAGGGGAAGTTCACCAAAGATTTTGTAATAAAATTCTGAAATTCGAAGCGGACTCTACCTGTCCCGCCTCTCTTTGCCGCCTCCCTTTTGGGGATCTTAGAACAGTTCGGCAGCCAACTTTTTATAGTGAAAATTAATATAAACTAGAAATGTTTAATTCAAATACAAATAATATTATTACCTTTTTTTGAATTTTAGGTAGTAAAGGCCAACTAATAGATGTGAGGTGGAACACATTGGTGGATGTAACTGAAATTAGTGTGGTTCCCGACGTTAACACGAGCTTGATGGTTTCAAAAACTACCACTGAGGCTGTGGCCAGAATGTTTGGGCCTGTATTCACCAAAAACACAGTAAAATACACTTTGGAGTTTGAAGCAGAAAAACTGGGCGAGAAGCCTCCAGAAAACATTGAAACATTGGAGGGAGTAGTGGAGTACATTCAAAAAAACATTGACCGCTACCCTGATGGCGTGTGCAGCATAGTTTACGGAATGGCAAAATCGGAGCGGGTTCTGGAGGGCTACTCTGCTTCGGGATCAAAAAGAATGGCCTTCAACGCCGTTAAAAGAGTCATGGAGGAAAGCGGAATGTTAAGCAGCCTCCAAGGATCAACAGACCAAATCTTTGATGCAATAGTGAAGTTCCACGAGCTAAACAGTCTCCTTAAAGTTATTCCCCCAAACATGTTCGAACGGCGGGAAAATGGGGCCAAAATGATTGTAAAAAACTGCACCTGCAAGGACGCCTGCAGAAAACTAGCCCAAGAAGACTTTTCACGCATAGTGGGAGGCAAAGAGTGCATCATCCTAATCAACCACTGCGCAGCCGCAGAAATAATAACCGGAAAAAGATGCGACTACACCTTAGAAAAATTTGACCAACCCACATGCGAGGGAAAAATCTACCTCAAAGAGTAAAAACTAAAAACGAGAACCCCCCATTTTGCCCAACAGGAGTCGCCCAACACTGCTTGTGGAAGAAACCAACCATTCTACTTTGTGCATTTGAGGATTACTACCAATCGCGGATTATGTCAAGGTTTGCCAAAACACACCATCTATCCCCAATTGATAAAGCCTTTAATTTCCCCTTTTTTAAAATGGAATAGCGCAACAAAATAAGAAAATGAGGATAATTCAGCAAATTGCCTACTAAATCTATAGGCGTATCCTCCAAGTAAACGCGCAGTGTAGTTTCCTTCAATTTCGACTTCGTTTATAGGGCTTCTTTTCCGATTTAGAGCCCCAAAATGAAGGGCAGAATCGGACTAATCTACACACCAAGTAAACGCTCAATAGTTTGAATTTAACCGCTTGATGCCTCCCTCTAACCGTCATTCATACTTAATTTATGTGGAGGCTTTTGGCACCCTTTACCTATAACCTTTAAATATCAATGTAACATTTACATATTAATGATGCAGAATGTGTTAGTTGATTTCCCCTTTTCCTTTAGGGTTGGCAGAGCCTAGGTGAATTTTGAACCCCCTTTTTAGAGGAGAAGACTACAATTCTGCATCGCTCCATGTATACTTTAGAGGAATAAATTCAACTTGTTAGGGTGGGTAAGCGTTGTCGGAAAACATAAACATTGAGAAATTGATGCAAACTGTTGGTGAGCTTACTGCGGAAAAGGGTCAGGAAGTGACGCTGAACATTTTCAACAATGCGGTGATTTTCGGCTCTCTTCTCTCAGCTCTGGAGAATATGGGTATACCTACCACGCTAACTTCACGCCGCACAGCCGATGTTTTAAAGGGAGTACTGAAGATAGTTGACAGGGTGCTTTTGGGCAGGGAACCGGCTTCCACTCTGGACGAGCTTCCCAAGGACTTTACGGACGCGGTGAAAAACAGCAAATTTGTGGAAAACGTGGAAGTGACTTTGAAGGACAACACCATGACTGGAACATTGACCGGCTGCATGTATCTGGGCTTCGGAAAAATAGCTAAAGACCTGCTGGGATATAAGGGATGCCCCATTTGCGCCCTAGCTGTGGTAGGTGCCGGCACCGTGGAGGCTCTAGGCTTCGGACAGGTAACGGATATGAGTGTTACCACTGAGGGAAAAACCTGCCACTTGAAAATGAAAATCGAATCTAAGTAAAAATAGGGCTTTCATTTTTCCCCTCCTTATTTTTTTAAATTCTCCTTTAAAAATCATTATTATAAATATTTTCTTTAAGAGTAAAATTTATATAAGTTTTCTATGATATCAAATAAGAAAAGGCAAATAAAGAAAACAAGAATAATGCGGAGGAGCCTCTTTCCTCTTTTTTGATAAAAAGGGGAATGTATGATCTCTATCAAATAAAAACTTACCGTTTGAGACCATTCTTGGAGGGATGAAAAATAAGCCTTAAGCAAATTCGGGAAGAAACCAGAACCGAAAAATCCACCGAGAAGCCCAGCAAAATAGTAATTGATAGAGTCATTGTGGAGAAACCCTGCTTCGAAACCCTTTTTGAACCAATCAAAATAGGAGACATTGAACTAAGCAACAGATTAGCGATGGCCCCCATGGATATGCTCTTCTCAACCCATGATGGTTTTGTAACAGAACAAAGCATAGCTTGGTACACGCGTAGAGCAAAGGGCGGCTTTGGACTAATAATAACCGAAGCCATATTTGCAACCAAAATGTCTTACCAATTCAATTTCTACAAAAACTTTTGCCTATACAATGATCTCTTCATATCCAGCTTAAACACCCTAGTGGAGGCAGTACACAGTTTCGGAGCAAAAATATTCGCACAGCTAACTATAGGCCTGGGACGGCAGGGACGCTCCCTAGACGGCACACCAGCATACGCCCCCTCACCAATCCCCTACGAAGTGTCCGCCGAGATGCTGCCAGAAACATTCAAGCCGATGCTGGGCAGCCCCGAGTTGGAAAAATACATGAAGGGACAGACCCCCAGAGAAATGACAGTCGAAGAAATACAGAGCGAGCAGGAGCGCTACGTTGAAGCGTGCGTGAGAGCAATAACCGCCGGATTCGACGGCATAGAAATACACGCACCCCACGGATACCTCTTACACCAGTTTCTCTCACCACGTTCAAACAAGAGAACTGACCAGTACGGCGGATCACTAGAGAATCGAATGAGGTTTCTGGTAGAAATAGCTGAACGCACACTGGAAAAGGTGAAAAACGTAATCCCAGTAGGTGTGAGAATGAGCGCCGCCGAACACATGCCGGGAGGATTAACCTTAGACGAGGTGAAGGTCGTCGCCAAGAAGCTGGAGGACATGGGAATTTCATACTTCAACATTTCTGATGGATGCTATGAGGCCCTCAAATACTTCCTTCCAGAAAGCATAGAGCACGTCAAAAACCACATACTGAAAGAGGCAGCAGAACTCAAAAGCGTCCTAGACATCCCCATAATGACACCATCAATAAATGATCCAGCTCTCGCAGAGCAGGCAGTACGCGAAGGAATAACAGACATAGTTGAACTTGGCAGACAGTCAATTGCGGACCCAGACTGGCCCAACAAGGTTAAACAGGGAAAAACAGATGAAATAAGAAAATGCACCCGATGCCTGCAGTGCCTAATGAGGATGATGTCGGGATTGCAGCCCAGGTGTGCGGTTAACCCCGAGGTGGGATTTGAAAGATACGACCAAACACTATTCCAGAAGAGAAGAAAGGGAGCGATATTGCCCGACTCCTTTGTCAAGTGGTCGCTAGCCCAAATGATACAAGTCTCAAAGTGAGGCACTGTTAGCTGAGTGGCAACCATTATGTGTGGTGCATTTTTAGGCTCAAACAACCTTCCTTCTGAGCGTATTTCGTCGCTATTCGCCCCGGGAACAACTGCGAGCAGGTTCATGTCAAGAGAGCTTAGAACACTAAGTGCACACGATAGGTAACGCCTAGCTAATTGTGTCCAAAGTGAAAGTGAAAAAACATTCACCACCATTTTTTAGCCCGTAATGCGGCTATCAGCGAAAGTATCCCGCCTCAAGTTCTCGCTCCTTCCTCTTTCTTTTTAAGAAATTCACCCCGCAAGCCGGTCGGCGGGAAAACCTCTAACTTAACGTTGAGAAGTGGCAACTAGAGGGTCTTTGTGGCTATTTCCAGCCGTCGAGGAATAAAATTAAAAAAGTGTTTTTGGGACAATTTACTTTTTCTTGCTCTTCTTTTCCATGTAGCGTTGGAATAGAGTTGCCATGTCTTCTGTTCTCACACATATGTCTTGGGCCAGTATGGAGTATTCAAGGACGCTTTCCAAGTCGATTTCCAAGGATTTGTTGGCAATTTTTTTGGCCAAGCCCACGGCGATTAACCCGTTGTCCTTAATCTCATTGGCCATTTCCAAAGCTGCATCCATTAGTTTATCGGCGGGCACCACCCTATTCACGAGGCCTATTCTCTCAGCCTCCTTTGCATCTATGATTCTTCCCGTGAAGATTAGCTCTTTTGCTCTCCCCAGTCCCACTATTCTGGGAAGCCTCTGAGCTCCGCCGAGATCTGGAACCAGCCCAAAACATACTTCCGGAACACCCATTCTGGCGTTCTCCGCAGCAATTCTTATGTCGCAGCATAGAGCCATCTCTAAACCCGCACCGATGGCCGCCCCGTTGATGGCGGCTATCACGGGCTTCTCCATGCTTTCAAGCAATCCATAGTTTACCTGGCTCTTCTTCAACATGTCACGGAACATTCGGGAGGATGCGCCGCCCAGCGCTCCCATTGAAGTGAAGTCTATGCCTGCTGAAAAAACTGGGCCCGCCCCTGTTAATATTACCACCTTAACCTCGTTATCGTCAGAAACGATGCGGGCGGCTTCTCCGATATCTCTAAACATTTCGGCGCTAATGGCATTCCTCTTATCAGGCCTATTCAGAATAATTTTGCCGATGCCATCCTGCTTCTCAATTTTAATAGTTTCCAGATCCATAAGATTCCTCCAAGAACTAAATCAGTTAAACGGTGATATACTAAACATGTTGTTAAATTTTTTGATAACAAAAAATGAGTCAACAAAACAACAAAAAACCAAATCAGAATCTTTCCAGCAATCACAGTATGGAAGAATTGTTTGGCATACCCCCCTTGAGTTCAAATATTCCACTGCGAATTCCAAAACTCGAGATAACATTCAAAGTATACTTGAAATAGCCATAATGCAACCAGCTATGAAAACTCGGAAAAAAATAATCTGTATAATAGTTTCCTTAAGCCATTCTTTTATGAGAATTTTGTAAATTTGGGACTTTGGGCTTCTTTTCAGGGGTGTGGCTTTTCTAGATGGGGTATGCTCCGCATGTTCTGCAGTATGTGGAGTCTTTTTTAACGTTGGAGTTGCATTTGGGGCAGATTTTTTCTTTTGTACTTGTGGCTGAGGGTACTCCTATTTCGGAGCGGTATACTTCATAGTAGGCTAAATGCTCCTTATCCCGTATCTCAACATGATCCTCTTGCCATATTCTTCTCCTCTTTTCTTCAAATGTTGTGTCCGAAATTAATTCCTCAAATATTTGGGGGAGATGAGCTGTTCCGGAGCCCTGTTCTATGGGGGTTTTCACTCTCCAGACTATGTTTTGGGGCAAGACATCTTGGAAGGCCTTCCTTAGAATCCATTTTCCAATTATGCCACCCCTCATTTTGTGAACTTTTAGTTTGGGGTCTATCTGCTTTGCATAGGACTGAAAGTTCTTATCCAAATAGGGTAGCTTAACCTCCATGTTGAGGTATGCTGCAATGTCTCTTGAAGAGAAACGCATATTTTCCCAAATTCTCTGCAGCTCCCGTTCCAGCTTTTTTGGGGAATACTGGAAAAGGAAGCTGTAGCCTGCGAAGAGTTCGTCAGCCCCGTCTCCCGTGAGTATAGAATTTGTTCCGGCTTCCTTCGCCGCCTTTAAGCCCACTAAAATAACTACACTGTTTCTTATCTCCATTGGGTCAAAAGAATTCGTCACCCGAACAATGGTGGGAATCTCATAGTTAAGCTCCTCCATACTCATATAGTGAATGATGTGCTCAAGATTGAATTTTTCGGCAACCTGCTCTGCGTACTCCACGTCTGGTGAGGGAGCCCCCTCAAAGGCCACAGTAAACGCTTTCAACTTTCTATACTTGGACGCCACTGCTGCAATTATGGAGGTATCTAGACCTCCCGAAAGCAGCATACCCTCAGCGAGATTTCTTTTCACAGACTCTTCCAGTAAACGCCTAAGATTCTCACAAACGATACTAACATCCAATTCCTAGCGCCTTGAAATTTTTTGTTTAGACTTCGTTTTCTTTCTTCTTTGTTATAAAATTGTTTTTGCAGTTTAAATTCTGATATGTTGAGAAGGACAGAAATATCCACCACATTTAGCAGCCTTAATCTACCCTCTTGAACTTCAAACATATTTCACTATAAACTTTTTCGGGAAATTTTGAAATCTCTACCAATTGTCACTCTTTTTTATAATATTGCACATTTAAATCAAGCACAGGCTCTTACTAGGAACTGCTAAAAAAGGAGCCTAAATAGTAAAAATTATGAAAAGCATGTTGAAAAAGAAAGTGAAAAAAAGGGGTCAAAATAAAATGTTGAGAAGCTTTAGGGTTTGAACTCTGGAAAGTTTTCGAATTCCTCTATTCCGGCCAGGCATTTGGCGATTTTCTCACGTGTTTCTAAGTCGTAGCCACGGTATATGGTAATTCTCTGGGCTTCAGGCGAGCCTCCCCCATGGCAACTGGCCACCATAAGCCAGCCCGCAAATCCATGAGCAGTTAAATCCTCCACCAGTTTGAAAGCCTTCATACGGTCCAGAGAGGAAACATCCGCCCTACCCTTCAAATACTTCTCAAGGAAGGATTTGGTTTCGGGATTAAAGTAATCCTTCTCTGAGGGGCAGGTGACTGCAAATCCTCCGGCAATGTCGTGCACCCGATAAATCTCCTCATAGATGTGTGTTCCAGCAATGTACTTTCCAATGTTCACCATAGTTATGTCTGGCTCATAGGTGCCCGGACCCCTGGGTTTTCCCCTCACAGAACCCGCTATGCCACAAGCATACATCTGCTCCGCAGTACATATCATATCAGTAATCTTTTCTCGAATGTGACCAGCATCCTTCACACCGTTATAATCTGCGATAAGTGTGGCGGCTCCCATGAGAATGTCGCTTACCGCTGGTTTGCATCCGCAGTAACTATGACGGTGATAAACCGCAAAGAGTTCAGCTGCGGGGCCGGCAAATTCCCACTCTCCACACATGAAAACATTTTCCCAAGGTATGAAAACATCGTCAAAAACGGTGAGAGTCTCAGTGACCCCCCACCGAGCCCGGAAAGGCGAATCTATTTCTCTCCTTTCCCTAGGAGTTACGGAGCGCGCTATGAGTTTCAATCCCTCAGCGTCAATGGGCACCGCGAAGGAAACCGCGTAGTCACTATCCTTCTCTCTCAGGGCCCTGGTGGGCATAATGATTAGCTCGTTTGAGGGGACGGCGGCGGTGGTGTGGCACTTGGCACCCCTAACCACTATTCCATCATCCCTTTTTTCCACCACCCTTAGGTAGAGGTCGGGGTCAGCCTGTTCTGAAGGTCTGAGGCTGCGGTCGCCTTTAACATCGGTCATGGCACAGGTGGAACTAATGTCTTCCTTCTGAAAGTGGCTCAGATAGTTTTTGAAATTCTCATAGTAACTCGTTCTATGTTTCTGGTCTATTTCGTGGGTCACTATGGATAGAGCGTTTAGGGCGTCCATAGCCATACATCTTTGGATGCAGCAGCACTGGCGGGCATACATTCTAATCATTTGCACCTTCTTAATGAGATCGTCGGAGCTCTGGTTAACATGGGTGAAGCGGTTCACCACCGTGCCGGTTAAGTGCGATTTTGCGGTGGTAAACTCCCGGTATCGAGGGTCGTGAGCCAATTCATAGGTTAAACCAATAACGTCGATTTGGGGTTTAAGTAGAGGGTGAGTAACCCGATCCTCAATTTTCTCACCGAACATGTAGATTTCCGGCTTCTGCTTCTTCAAACTCTCAATGAATTGTTCTTTAGTTTTTAACAATGTGAAACCTCCCATAAATTGTAGAACAATAAGTTCGCGGAAATATGTTTTTGCTTTGCCTGAGATAAGCGTTTGTGCGTTCTCGCGGATACTTATTTTCGTGTGTTGTTTCGAGGGTAGGTCTTAGATGTATTTGTTATTTGGAAACTTTTTGTTTTTTTGCTCCTTTTGGGTCGCGGGGATTATATACTTTTTTGAAAAATTTTTTGGGGTGCAAATTAAGCTTGGCGAGTTTATCTGGTGGTGTTACTAAATAAAATTGTAATATCTCAATTTGTATATTTAACTTAATGTGGCAAAGTTTTTATTATAAAAATGTTATTATTTAATTGAATGCGCCTCAAAAATGCGATTAGTGAAGCTGGTGTTAAAATTGGCGGTTTTCAAGATCTCTGATTTCAAAATGTTGGAGAAGGCTCCCTACGAGCTTCCAGACACAAAACTTCTAACAGGACTGGTGATCGAAGGTTATAAAGCCGTGGAAAAAACCTTCGGTCCAGTTTATACCATCAACTTCATAAAGCACGCTTTGCGATTTGTGAAAAGGAAGGTGGGAGAAGAGCCAGCCCAAGAAATCAAAACCTTAGACCAGTTAAAAGAGTATCTAATTTCTCTGGCTGACAATTATCCCTTCCCCTACTGTGCAGCAGTATACGCCCAGTTTAATGTGGAAAACTTTTTTGAGGGACGAATCGGCGCTGCAAGCATGGAAGTGGGACACAGCTTCACCAAAGACCTGGAAAAAGCTGAAAACAGTGAAGAACGAAACATCGACATAGATGGAATACTCGAAAAATATAGAAAAGACACCATCCAAACCATGATGGCTCACCACCAAATGGGCTACAAGAAAAACGGAGACGGAAGCATACACATTATCTATCCTACATGCTACCTTAAGGAAGCATGCAAACTAGCCTATGAGGAAGGCCTAGCAAAAAGGCGTGACGGCACCATACAATGCGGAATAATGCAGTACAACTGCCAATACCTCAAACTAGTAACCGGCTACAACTGGGACTTCAAACTAGTAGAATACTTCGAGCCCCACTGCGTCGCACATTGCTTCATGTTCTAATCCCATACGCTATAATTACACTACACCCCAACCAAAAAACAGAAAAATGTTCCCCACCGATTTTTGTGTTTCTCAGCCAAAAATTGGGGCCTTGTCGTAAGTATGTGGTTTGTTGACATGGTATGTGTGCAGGGTTAGCCATTCTTACTCCTTTTTTTAGGATTATTTGGAAGGAAGCCCTGTTAAGCCTCCTTTTTTTGAGAGGAAAAAGCGATTACGCATAGAAGAGAAGCTACATACATAAGGCGAGGTTCCCCAAAAATTAAGATAAACATCAACATTACACATTCGAATTTTTCCCATTCTATTTTTCCAATTTTTTAACTATTAGATTCTGCTCAGTGTGATTGGTTTCATAGTTTTTTCTTTAGTCTTGTGAAAAAGGTATTTATAATAGTTGTATCAGTGCCATTTTAGTCGACTATTAGGAAGGTGGAATGTTTGAGGGCTCTTCTATGGGACGGTAAACCCTACCCCCAAGGTTTCTATTTGGAAGATGTCGAGAAGCCTGTTCCCAAAAAGGACTGGGTGCTGATTAAAACAAAACTGTGTGGCATATGTGGCTCTGACATGGGAATTATTACTGGTAAGATGGCGCTGGCTGATTTTATGCCCAAACCCCTCATCTTCGGCCACGAAGTAGTGGGGGTCATAAGCGAGATTGGTGAAGGCGTGGAGAGTTTAAATGTGGGAGACAGGGTGGTTGTGGATGGAGCTGCGGGGTGTGCCGAGTTAGGTTTGGAGCCCTGCGATATGTGTAAGCTGGGTCGCTACAGTCTCTGCTATAATCAGGCTCTGCTGGGCGGAGGATTGGGATACAATAAGGTGAACGGGGGAGGCTTTGCAGAGTATTTCTTAGCACACAAATCCCGAATTTACAAAATTCCCAACAATGTTTCCGATGAGAGTGCAGTTCTCACCGAACCACTAGCAGTCGGAATCCACTCCTGTTTCGTGGGAAACCCAGTCGGCAAAAAAGTCGCCATAATTGGTGCGGGTGCCATCGGTTTACAGATCCTTCAAGCCTGTAGGGTAATGGGGGCGCTGGAAACCTTTGTGGCAACCGAGTTTGAGTATCAAGCAAAACTGGCTGAGCAGCTGGGAGCAGACCACGTTTACTGCTTGGAAAAGGGTGAAACACCCTCCACAGAGATAATCATGGCAACAGGCAAGGGAGTAGACCAGACCTACGACGGAGTGGGAAGTGCACAAACACTGCAGGACGCAATTAACATAACAAAGCCACGGGGAGAAATCATATTTGTGGGATTGATGAGAGAAGCATCCATAGATTTCCTCATGTTCAGCGTCAAAGAACTCAAACTATATGGCGTCAACGGCTACCCCCTAGAACAAGTTGCCAGAACCCCATTCAGCATAGCTTTAGAGCTGCAGGAGAAGGGAAAAGTCAAGAACCAGCTTCTACTCACAAAAACCTTCAAGCTTGAAGAATGGAAACAGGCCTTCGAAGCCCAACTGGACAAGAAAAAACATAAATCCACAAAAATAGCCTTCAGACACTATTAAGCCCCTCCTTCTCCATTACCCTTTAACTAAACCAGAAGGCAGTCTAATTTAGTGAGAACACACATTTTTCGACCACCATTCCAATTATTGATAAGTAAAATCTTAAATAGTTATACAAACAAGCTTGAAACAACAATCCTTAACTAAAGTTTTTGGGAGGACAAAAATGACCCTAAAAAGAACGGAAGATGCAAAAGAACAAAAAATAGTTGAGAGAGAAGAAAAGAAAATAGTTGAGAAAAAAGTGATAGAGCGGGTTTCCGTTAAAAAAATCGAAGCTGAACAGCCTGAAACGGAGCTAGAAGCCGAAAAACCAAAATACCCGGAACTGTCAGAAAGACGGGAATGGTCCGGAGGAGAACTCCTCTTATACTGCCTAGCCCAAGAAAAGGTGCCCTACATTTTTGGAGTGGTTGGAGGACAATGGGTAACCTTTATGGACGCCCTATACCGGGAAGGCGAAAACCTAGGAATAAAATATATTGGAACCCGGCACGAACAAGCCGCAGCACACATGGCAGACGCCTACGCCCGCCTCACAGGCAAACCCGGAGTATGCCTAGGAACAGTAGGCCCGGGAGCCGCAGACCTAATTCCCGGAGTGTACCCAGCATATGCAGACAGCATACCCCTGGTAGTTTTGACAGTGCAAAACCAAACTTGGAAATCCTACCCAGACTACGGTTCCAGTCAGGGATGCGATCAACTTAGCCTATTTAAGGGTGTGGTGAAGTGGAACGCCATGATTTCCCACTGGAAAAGAATACCACAAATGGTACAACAAGCATTCCGCACCGCAACAGCAGGTCAACCAGGGCCCGTTCACCTAGACATCCCAGTAAACATACTGTTTGAAGTGGGATCCATAGAAAATGTTCGCATCGTTCCCGCAGAAAGATACCGGGCCACAAGGCCCGCCACGGGAGATCCTGAACTGGTAAAGATAGCCGCAAAAATGTTGGTGGAAGCAAAATTTCCCTTAATCCACTGTGGAGGAGGAGTGCTCAGATCAAGGGCCAGCCAAGAAGTGGCAGAACTAGCCGAGTACCTTGGAGCAGTAGTGACTGGTACAGCTTTTGCGCGAGACGTACTCTCTGATGAACACCCATTCTATTTTGCCTCGGGAAATTATGGGGGCGTGGCAGCCAAAACCCAAGCGGACACGGTGCTGGTGGTGGGAAGCACTCTTAATGTTTACGATTTCTGGGGCCAACCACCGGGATGGAAGAGTCCCGAAGAACAAAAATTCATACAGATAGATGTGGACCCCGAAATGATTGGAGTGAATAGAGATGTGGATTTAGCCATTGTGGGGGACGCTAAATCTACTCTGAGGGCAATAATAGACGAGGTAAAAAAGCTGACCGACAAAAAAGCACCCAACCCCGCAATTGAAGCACTTAGACAAGTCGCAGAAATGGGGAAGCAAGGATTAAAGGAATTAATGGAGTCAGACATTAAACCCATCCACCCCTTGAGGGTTGCGAAAGAGGTAAGAGACTTCTTCCCCAAAAACGCAATAAGCATCTTGGACGGTGGAAACGCTGTAATGTGGTACACTTTCGCACACCGAGTATATGAGCCTGGAACCCACCTCCAAGCCTTAGATTCAGGGCACCTTGGAGTGGGACTACCATACGCAATAGGAGCAAAACTAGCCGAGCCCCAAAGACCAGTTTTCGCCATATGTGGGGACGGGGCCTTCATGTTCAACATACAGGAACTGGAAACCGCAGCCAGACTGGGGTTGCCGTTTGTAGTAATCATTATGAATGACCGTCAGTGGGGAATGATTAAGACTGTACAAAAACTAAACTTTGGAGAACGGTTCATAGGTGTTGACTTCATCGACGTAAGATATGACCAAGTCGCGAAAGCTATGGGGTGCTATGGAGAAAGAGTGGAAGACCCCCGAGAAATCAGACCCGCCCTCCAAAGGGCGGTGAAATCAAACAAACCCGCAGTACTAGACATAATAATCGACAGGGAAGCAACCCTCACACCACCCGGTCTGGACTTCATTTACTCAATGTGGCTTGAAGGCTGTCAAGTGCCCAAAATCGAGGAAAAATCAGAAGAAGCAGCAAAACTAGGAGAAGACGTCAGAGAAGTAGCCTAAACACCACCAAACATTCCAACCCCCTCTTTTTCCAACAGATACTCTTCCACCGACCAAAAAAAGGGAAGGGGAATATGGAGGAAAACTTTTCTTAACTATTTCTGACTCATCCTCTTTTGCAACTCACCAAAATACATGCTGTAATAATAGGTGTTGATTGCTCCAGCGGGGTTGTGTGCCAGTGGACGATCCTTCGCTATCAGGGTGGTTACCCCTGCTTTTGAAAACTTGGTGAACAGAACATCGTGGCCCACGCAGAGTCCCACAAGCACATTCATTTCAGTCTTCTGCTCATTAAGGTACAAGGCCTGCGCCACCGGATTGCAGGAAATTTCACCAATAAGGTAACCCGTCTTTGAGTACCCAATGTATTCCTCGGGAAGGCCCAAATCCCTTTTCCACAAGGCTCCAGTTTTGCAGCATACAGAAACTACCTCGAACCCAAACCCTTCCAAAACCTGGCACACAGCACCAGCCTCCCGATGCAAACCTATGCAGAATGCCACACCCAACTTCTTGTACTTCATTCTCTTGGCAAACTCCACGGTGTCCCTCAACCGGGGCCACTCCATATATCCCGTTGCCTCCACAATACTTGACTGCCTCGCCAGCTCTCTAACCTCAACATCCCCCTCATAAAGCTCCTTAGCCTTCACCATAACATCACTGCTAGTACTCATGGGACAGTCGGCAGGCAGCCTTTCTCCACCGCCAAAAACACAAGCCAAAACACTACAGTAAGCACACTTCATAAAAATACCACCAAACAACTCATAAGTACAACTCATCACAAACTTTGTTTAAAGGGTAAGCCCTATAAAGGCATGCACATAAAAGTGCTCCAAACATATTGAAAAATTTTTTTCACAACAAAAGCCAATAATGCCCAAAAAAAGACGGGAAAATACGAGACAACTAAATAAGCCCAATGGAGCTGTGGTGACTAGACCCAAAAAAGGGGAGAGAAGCCAAAAAATTTTTGGAAAGAGAAAGAGAAGGGGGGAGAAAAACTTGCTAATTGTGAGCTTCATCGCTTGCATAACTTTCGTTTCGAGTTTTTATTTTTAGACTCCTAGGGTGTGGAGTCCCAGTGCTCTGTAGGGTGCCTGGTGAACCAAGTTGAAAAGAGTGCTTCCTCCATCTACAAGGAATACTTGTCCCGTTATGAAGCTTGCTTGTGGTGAGGCCAGTAGAGCCACAACTTCGGCGATTTCTTCTGGTTTTCCCAGCCTGCGGACAGGCATCTCCTTATAGAATTCGGGTGCAACTGCTATGAAGGGTGCCAATATAGGTGTATCTATGAATCCTGGAGCGATTACGTTTGCGGTGATTCCTCTGTATCCTATCTCTATCGCCAGCGACTTGGTGAATCCCACTATTGCCGATTTTGCCGCAGCGTAGTGGGAGCCGGCCGCCATGCCCGTAACTGCCGCATTTGAGGACACGTTAATGATTCGGTCGCCGCTCTGCATGGATTTAAGAACTGCTCTTGTAAAGTAAAATGCTCCGTCAACAGTTACCCTAAACATTCTGTGCCACTGCTCCGTGGTCATATCCTGAACTAGGCCCGCATCCCCGATTCCAGCGTTGTTTACCAGAATTCCAATCCTTCCCAGTCTTTGCTCAGTCTCCGCAACAGCCCTTTTCACCTGCTCCTCGTCACTCACATCACACTGAACAGCAATAGCCTCTCCACCAAATTCTTTAATTTCCTCAACTACTTTTCTCGCTCCTTCAATATTAATGTCAACCACAGAAACCTTCGCTCCTTCCCTCGCAAACCGCAGAACAATGGCCCGCCCAATTCCCGAGGCAGCCCCAGTAACCAGAGCAACTCTACCTTCCAACCTTTTTTCCATCAATCAATCACCCAACCAAACTTTTCAAAAAACACTTTTAGTTTTAATTCCTTAAATTGCAACAAAGGTTTATTAATGTACTTAAAGAATCAGAAGAAAAGGCGATTATGTTACATGAACACGACCACATCTATACTCTGCAACTAGAAAAGTACCCTATCATTCAGGCTTAGGATGAAGCACTTTTGTACCAGTAAGTCCGATGAGTCCCAACAAAGAAGCACCGAGCGCCAACAGCAAAAACCAGATAACCAGCAACTCATTTCACACTTAAACCGAAGTTATAGGCATACATCAGAGTATCCACCTGTTATAAGTGGTTAGGTTGACTCAATAGAAATAGAAGAAATCCGGAGCAACGAAAGAATCAAGAATCGAAAATGGGGAGCAGAACCCAATAAAAGGGCACAAAAAAGTTTTTGGCGTGAACCACCCAGATGAATGCTTTTGGCACTGGCTTTCTAACGTGATTTTCGCCAGAAGAAGCCCCCGTGAGAAATAAGTTTTTTATCGTTAGTTATAGTTATATTGCTCTCCGTGAAAAAGAAGACAAAAACGCTTTTTTGGAAAGAAGAATTCATTAACCATTTCATGCCGGGGAACACCAGATGACAAAAAACTTTTCAAAATTGTTACCCTTAGGGTACCTCCCCATTGAAACCCAACCATTTAATTTGAGGGACTACCCCTGTCTAAAGGTGCTCCGAATCCAAATGCACTAAAAACTTTTTACGCTCAGTCCCTAAAGCCACCCCCCGGTGAAGCGTTTACAACTGGGCTTTCCAAGAAATCAACCAACAGCTCTTTCCCCCAACAAACCTAGACTCACAATTAAACTATGAAGGAAGAACCCAAGGAAATGTGGCGAAAAACAAGTTTTCGACGGATTAGATTTAACAACAAAAATAGAGGGAAACCCAAAAAGAATAATAAATCAAAAAAACAATAAAATTACGAACTAATACCGTTTGAGAAAAACCCATATTTCTGGGAGGTGTGAATATTTTGAATATTTCTGGAGGCGAACTACTTCTAAGATGTATCGCCCAAGAAAAAGTGAAATACATATTTGGAGTCGTGGGGGGCCAATGGTTACCCTTCATAGACGCCATATACCGTGAAGGAGAAAACCTGGGAATAAAATACATTGGAACCAGACACGAACAAGCCGCAGCACACATGGCAGACGCCTACGCCCGCCTCACAGGCATCCCCGGAGTATGCCTAGGAACAGTAGGCCCAGGAGCAGTCGACCTAGTGCCAGGAGTATACCCAGCATACGCAGACAATATACCCATGGTGGTTTTGACAGTGCAAAACCAGACCTGGAAATCATATCCAGACCATGGGTCTACGCAGGGATGCGACCAGCTTGAACTATTCAAGGGTGTAGTGAAGTGGAACGCAGTCATTTCCCACTGGAAGAGGATACCGGAACTGGTAAGGCAAGCATTCCGAGTAGCAGTCTCAGGCGCACCGGCACCAGTACACTTAGACGTTCCAGTAGACGTTCTAGCGGCAATGGGTCCGGAAGAAAGTGTACGTGTAGTGCCCGCAGAAAGGTACCGCGCCACAGCACCTCCGGTGGGAAACCCAGAACTAATAAAAAAGGCGGCAAAAATGCTTGTGGAAGCCAAGTTTCCCCTAATCCACCCCGGAGGAGGAGTTATGAGGTCAAAGGCCAGCAAAGAAATACAGGAGCTGGCAGAACACTTGGGAGCAGCAGTCACGGGAACAGTGTGCGCCAGGGACGCTATGCCCAACGATCACCCCTTATACTTTGCGGCTGCCACCTATGGAGCTCTCACCGCTCAGTCCCAGGCAGACGTGGTACTTGTTGTGGGAAGCAGCCTGTGTGACTATGATTTTTGGGGTCAACCCCCCGCCTGGAAACCCCCTGAGGAACAAAAATTCATACAGATAGATATCGATCCCCAAATGATTGGTGTGAACCGTGACGTGGATGTTGCCATAGTGGGGGATGCTAAAGCCACCCTAAGGTTGCTCATTGAAGAAGTCAAAAAAATGACTAACAAGAGGGCACCCAACCCGGGAATCCAAGCCTGCAGACAGGCTCAGGAGATGCAGAGAGCAGGCTATAAAGAGTTGGCAGAATCGGATGTTAAACCCATCCACCCCATGCGGCTAATGAAGGAGGTGAGAGAGTTCTTTCCCAAAAACGCCATAAGCATAGTTGATGGGGGAAACACCGCACTCTGGTACACCTACATGAATCTCATATATGAGCCGGGAACATTCCTCCAAGCAGCAGACTCCGGCCACCTGGGAGTAGGACTGCCATACGCCATCGCTGCGAAACTCGTGGAACCCAAGAGACCAGTATATGCTGTATGTGGGGATGGAAGCTTCATGTTAAACATACAGGAGCTGGAGACAGCAGCCAGACTTGAAGTCCCCATAGTAGTAATTATAAACAATGATAGGCAGTGGGGAATGATTAAGGGTGGACAGAAGCTCAACTTCGGAGAAAGATATTTGGGTGTAGACTTCACCGACGTAAGATACGACCTTGTGGCTCAGGCTATGGGCTGTTTTGGTGAACGGGTGACTGAACCCAGCCAGATTAGACCGGCCTTGGAACGCGCAGTTAAATCCAATAAGCCAGCGGTAATAGATGTTATAGTAGATCGGGAAGCCAACCTTGTTCCCCCAGACCTGGCTATGATTAACGCCATCTGGCTTGAAGGCGTAGAAATGCCCAAGGTGGAAGAAGAAGCAGAAGTAAAACCTAAAGCTAAAGTGGCAGAAGAAGCGTAAGGTGTGAACACTTCTTCCTTTTTCTCCTTTTTTTGTTTTAGTGTTTTTCGTTTCGGGCTTATCCTTTTTAGGCTGGTGGTGTTTTCTTTGTGTATTTTTTGAATTCGGCTTCGTATTTTTTTATGAGGTTGTGGAGGTAGAGGAGGGCGAAGCCTACGTGTTGCTTGGTTTCCACGGCCAATAGTGTTTCTTCTGAGGTGCAAATGATTATTGTGGCTTCTTTGCCTTTTACTAGGGTAATGTTTGACCCTTGGGTTAAGCCTTGGAAGCTTTGCTTGAAGCGGAGTATTTTCTGTTCGGTTTCGCTTGCCATGTCTGAGTATAATATTTCACCCATCTTTGATATGATGGCTAAGCCTTTTTTGCTGGTCCCATAGATTGGTGCCAACTCTCTCTTCAGATTGTTAATGAAATTTGCGTTTTCAGACATTTTCCCCTCACAAAATCCCAATATTCAGGTGTGAATGTGCTTTAAATAAAAATATATACAGTATATAGATATGTTTTTTGGTGCCTGCAAATATTTCCCCACCAAACCTTTTCCTCTAATCAACACTTCCACCAGTAAGAGTTAAGATTATTTTTTTGGCAAAACGCGTCCAAAAAAAGGAGCTTTTCACCCCCCGTCCTCCTTTGGCTCTGTTGAAAAAGTTTTATTTTTTCAATTTCCTTACCCTTTTAATTTTTTGCAATTTTACATTGTTAATTTGAAAAAATTTCAAAAAACAACCAATTTTTTGGAAAAATTAAAATTATTCAACAAAGCCTCTTTAGGGAAAAGGAATAGTCGGGAAAACTGGTGAAAGGGGTATGATTCAAAAAATTGAAAATGGACAATAATGGAAGGAGCTGGCAAAATTTGATTATTGATGTGCACTGCCACGTTTGGGAAGAAAAACCCATGTCCCCCGAACTTAAACAAATTCTTATCGAGGTTTCCAAACGTTTCGGCCTGAACCCAAAAATCATGATGGAGGAAACCTCTAAGAGGCTAATTAGAGAAATGGACGAAGCGGGAATAGACAGAGCAGTAATAGTAGCTGTGGGCTACAAATTCGCCTACAAGGGCGACGTTTCCTTCAAGGACTACAACAACTACGTGGCAGAAATAGAAAAGTATCCCGATAGCTTCATTAGCCTTTGTGGAATTGACCCTCAAAGGAGAAAGGCCGCCATTAAGCGATCAGCAGGATGGGCGAGCAGCGGCTCATGTTCCGAGAATCATTGTTAAGGTTGGTTGCCGTTACGAGGTGCTCTACAGGGATGGGGTGGGTGAGGTTACTGAGCGCGTTCTTGTTGTCCGTGAGAAGAGGGGAAGACGCATATTTGCTTTCTGCGGGTTGAAGGGCGAGGAACGCTGCTTCTTAAGATCCAGAATCCTTAAAATAAAACCACTCTAAACCACTCATAAGCCGAAGGTGTCTCAATTTTTATTTTGTCTTTAGGTAAAATGTACTTCCAGTACGCCAAGGATATGATGAAACGTATCGACAGCGCCCCAAACCCCCTTATAACAGTGAACCCCTTTTTTTGCATCTGTGGGTGCTTTTGAGCCAAACACATCAACCTTTTTGAATAGGGAACAATTTATATTCTAAAGTAGTTCTTAAAAATTGGAGGAAAACG
>JAHQXB010000018.1 GCA_029856435.1 Candidatus Jordarchaeia archaeon | reverse complement strand
TATTTATTAAGAAAAAGTTTTAAAGGTTTGGGCATCACCTTTTGTAATGGAAATTTTGGAGTATGATAAGTATGAGCACCGAAGATGTATCTATCCCCTCAGAAGTAATAAGTGTCATTGCTCGTACAGGCGTAACTGGAGAAATAATACAAGTAAAGGTACGTATTCTTGAAGGACGCGATAAGGGACGTATCCTCACACGTAATGTTAAGGGACCTGTGAGAAAGGGAGACATACTAATGCTAAGAGAAACAGAGAGAGAAGCAAGGAAAATAAGACCCCGCTAATTCCAATAACGCTTCTAATTTTAACAACCCCCATATGTTATGGACTCCTCAAAAGAGATTTCAAAAAGCCCTTTTCCCCCTCCCATTAAAATCAAGTAGAACAACTATTACTCTCCGAATAATACTGCAAACAAAAATTACTAACCATACCAAAAATTAGTTTTCGGCTAAGCATACTTGGCTAATATTCTTTTTGTAGTATCTGTCACGATCCAGCGTTGATTTTCGTAACTTAAGCTCTCTCAATTTAAGTTTTCCCCTAAAAACAGACGAAGTGGAAACGTATCTTCTCAATATGCAGTGATACCCTTTTAGACACTTTTCAACCCCTTAAGGGCTTCTATTAAGCCTTATTTTGCATTCTAGCATGGTTTGTCTATGGTCAGATAAAAATACGAATGTAGAAGGTAGAAATAGAGGGTAGAAATAATTGGTCTTAATGGGAGAGTTCTTTGAACTAGTCAACCTTTTGAGGCTTCCCAATTTAATGAACTCTTTTGCCAAAATGGAAGTTTTTGAACCCTTTTTTATATTATGAATGTTTCTCCGTTGATAGGGCAGAAGGTTTCTAGTCCAAATTCTTTTTCCACATCTTCTTTAAATGTGGTACATACTTTCTTCTCACCATGAACTAGGAAGACGGTGGTTTCAGAATTCCTCTTTAGTGACTCAATAGTATGAATTAGTTGAGGCCTATCTGAATGTGAGGAAAAGTTGAAGAATTTAATCTGAGCGTTCACTTTGCTCATCCCATCTTCCGTAGCGTATTGCCCCGTATCCAGTAATATTCGACCCGGTGTTCCAGGAATTTGAAAACTTACTAGGAGAACTGCGCTATCTGGCTCCTCGGCCAATATGCTCATATAGCGACTTACTGGACCGCCTTTCATCATACCTGCGGTGGTCACAATAATTCCTGAAGTGGAAACTGCTTTGATTCTGTCAGCGTCATTCTTCACCCATCGGCAGGAGCTGAGGGATTTTAGCAAGAGTTCATAATCCTTAACAAAATCTGGATGCCGGCTTATTACCATACTTGCACTCCTAGCCAAACCATCCAACGTGATGGGATATTCCACATTATTACTGTTAAGAAGACATAATATTTCTTGCGATCGCGCTACTGCAAATGCAGGTACTAAAACAGTTCCACCATTTCTTAAAACTTCATTTACCGTCTTTATAAACTGTTTTTCCGTATTCGCCCGGTCTGGATGGGTTTCTAATGCATAAGTGCTCTCCAATATTAATGCATCCACTTTTAACTGTTCAAATTTTGCCCCCTCTAGCAACTGGGTTTTAATAGTGTTAAAATCAGATGTATAAAGTAGCCTTTTTCCTTCTGCCTCAATTAAAAGAGAGTAACTTCCAGGAATATGGCCGGCATTCAAAAAAGTTACTTTACAATCATGATTTAAAGATATCTTCTGATTATAATTCACAAAAACACAATTCTTTAACGCTTTAATCTTGGCCTCTTTACCGAATGGTAACCTCTCCAATTTAAACATATCCTCATAAAGGATACCCACAAAATCATAAGTGGGCCTTGTCAAATAAAGCGGAAAAGTATCAGAAGTATACAAATAGGGAAAAGCACCAGAATGATCCAAATGCGCATGAGTCATAAAGGCAGCATCGACTTCTTCTGGTGGCTCGAGAGGAAGCTTCGCTTGGTTGCGGCGATTCATATAAATTCCATAATCCGCCAAAATACCGCAACCATCAACGGATATGAAAATACCAGAACCACCGACAGACTGACATCCTCCTAAAAACTGAATTTCCATTAAAGTAACCTCCGTAACACATTTCGTTCAATTAAGTTTAACTAACCTCTATTATGTTCTAATTGCAAATTGCTGTTTCTCCGACAATTATTGTGCAAAAGAGAAACAACTTGTTTCAAAATCTTTTGCAAATTTTTCCTATAACAAAAGATTTTAAACAATAACCAAGAAAACATAAGTTTCTTTTTACAATTACACGTTTCACAGAGACCTATAAAAATATTCCGTTTAAAAAACTTTAAACCCACTTTCCGCATCTATTGTTTTTCTATTTTTCTGGGGAATTTGTAATTCAATGGGCAGAATGCTGGACCTTCAAGAAATTTTTTGGGAAACTTGCAAATCTCTGCAAGATACACGAGCGGAAACTGGGAAAAACGAAAAAAAACAAAAAATCCGCAAAGCGGAAAGTGGGTTTAACGTAAGGGACATACATCCTTAGCATCTTGTTTAAAATGAATATTTCATCCAACTTTTGAAATAAGTAAGGAAGGTCTACAGCCGCCCCCCACTGGAGACCAATAAAAAACACAAAAATAACTTCTCACGTTCTAGCAGATGGCGACACCATTAAGCTTTACGGCTAGGCCCCTTCTTGTAAAAAGTCATCCCAATAACTCTTAAAGATAATTTACAGTTCCTTTACCAATTTATGCGCTCCATTACATTTTTTGACCGCGGAATCCGGGTTTAAAGTCTCAAGATATGCCCCCACCTCACCAATCCTTACTTTTGAACACTGTTGGCTTCGTCTTCACTCACCTATCAAAACATTACGCATAAGATACATCTTAGAGACCCTACCTAATACCTCGGGGTGTAGATTCGTTCGATTTCGTCTTCGAAGGAAGCGTTTATAGGGCTTCTTTTCCGATTTAGAGCCTCAAAACGAGGGGTAGAATTGGGCTAATCTACATCACCCTAATACCTCAAGGATTGCCTTTAATACTAGCTATTGGCAAGTATTAAAAGGAAAAGTTTACTCATTTGTGTCCCAACAATTTACCAAATAGCTATAAAAAAACTTAAATTTAAGGTTCATATTCTTTCCAACAATAGCGAGCCGCCGTAGCTCAGCAGGTAGTTAACATCACTAAAGCAGCCAAAAGCGCCAGACTTGTAATCTGGTGGTCACGAGTTCAATCCTCGTCGGCGGCTCCACCTTCTAAATTCAAAAAATAAAGGAAACTGAAAGCCCATTTTTACACTAATTCTTTAACTTCTTAGGGTCTAAAAAAACTACATAAGCTATGCTTCTTAGACAAAACATGAAAAATGTTTTTCATAACAAACGTACATACGCTTACGCTTTTTAGATAAAGAATGAAAACCTCAAGTTTTTCATAGCAACAGTTTAAACCCATTTTTCGCGGATTTGGGAATCTTTTAATGGGATTGCATGGCTTCTCATCATCACACTTCCAGATTTTGGGAGAATAAATGTACCAGGCCGGTGAAAAAGCAACACCTCTGAACTATTTTGAGAAAAGCACAATCGCCTAAAGAGCTCCGCAGAATCTGCGAAATATCGGCTTAAAAAGAAATGGTAAAAGTAGTGCTGAGGGCGAGACATTCGCTGTCTATTTACGTTTTGACAGTTTCGAACTCGCGACTTCCAGATCTCTACTCTTGTACTTTTCTGACCCCATTCTGTACAGGATTATGAGTCTGGCGCCCATACCAGGCTAGGCTACCTCAGCTCTACTTTGGGTACATGTTTGTCTTTTTAAAAGATAAATTTTTTCATTAACGCCACGTTGTGTAGCGTTTTGTTGGATTATTGCCACTTTTTATTTTTGACAATTTTTTGTTGATAGTTAAGCTCTTTAGGTGGCTGGGTTATACTAATAATTGAGGAGCTCGTAGTGTGGGTGTTTTATGGAGTTAGAGTTCTGGATTTTGGATGTGGGTCAAACCGTTGAAAATGGTGTTTCTAAGGTTTTGATGTGGGGTATCGATAATAATAATGTTAGAGTTCTGGTGGTAGACGACATTTTCCAACCGTATTTATATGTTCTCCCAGATGGTGGGGTTGATCTGGGGGCTCTTGCTAAGTCTTTGGGAGACCTCTCGATTAAGGAAGCTCCTATTTTAGGGGTTGAAGTTGTTAAAAGGAAGCTGTTCGGGAAATCTTTAGATTTTCTTAAAGTTGTTTTTAGGAATTTTGATTATACTTCAAAATATGTTAGAGCCTTTAAGAAGTGTTCTGGTGTTAAGGACTGCTTTGAGGCGGATATTAGACATTACATGCGTTACCTGGCAGACAAAAGGATTCGTCCCTGTAGTTGGTATTGTGCAGAGGTTCAAAAGGTTGATACTGGGAAAAACGTTAAATATGCTGTTTATAGGCCGCTTACGGATTTGAATCCTGTTGAACGCTTAGATTTACCTAATCTGCGGGTGATGGCATTTGACATTGAAATTTATAGCCCCTCTGGTGCCTTAAATCCGGACAAGGATCCAGTGATAATCATTAGCACGGCTACGCCCAGTGAGAAGAAGCAATTCGTTGCTGAGGACAGTGAAGATAGGGGAGCTATTGAGGGGTTCTTGAAATACGTCACGGATTTTGATCCCGATGTAATTGTGGGTTTTGACTCTAACTTTTTCGATTTTCCTTTTCTTATCGGTAGGACTAAGAGGCTTCGTGTGGGGTTTCCTTTAGGTAGAGATGGCTCGGAGCCGCATCCCAGTGTTTATGGGCATATTTCTGTTGCAGGAAGGGCTCACTTGGATCTTTATGATATGTCTGAGACAGTGGTTGAGATTAAGGTCAAGACTCTGAAGAATATTGCGGATTACCTTGGAGTGATGTCTAAGGATTCTCGGGTGGTGATAGATTATGCACAAATACCTAAGTACTGGACTGATAGGAATTTGAGAGAGCAACTTTTGCGGTACGCGGCTCAGGAAGTTGAGTCCATAAGGGGTGTGGCTGAGAAATTGTTGCCAACTGCAATTTCTATGAGTCAGGTTTCAGGTATGCCTCTTGACCAAGTTATGCGTGCTGGAGTGGGGTTCAGGGTGGAAAACATGCTTATAACTGAGGCGCATCAAGTGGGGGAAATTGTTCCTAACAAAGCGGAGTACGGTGAAGGAACATATACGGGTGGCTATGTTTTGAAGCCTGTTTCCGGGATTCATGATAACATTGCGGTTTTTGATTTTGCTTCTATGTATCCAAACCTTATGATAAAGTATAATATTTCCCCCGACACCTATGTGCCACCGGATGAGAGTGTTTCCAAAGATGAGGTGAATGTTGCTCCCGAGGTGGGGCACCGCTTCCGAAAGTCTCCTCCTGGTTTTTACAAAAAGATTATTGAGGGATTAATAGAAGAGAGGAGAAAGATTCAGAGAAGTATGGAGAAATTGAAGCCTCAAACATTACAGTATATTATGATGAATGAAAGACAAAAAAGCATTAAGACTATGACTAACGCTGTTTACGGTTATTGTGGCTGGTTGGGCGCCAAATGGTATCTTAAGCCCGTGGCTGAAGGCACATCTGCTTGGGGGAGAGAAGTCATAAAGGAAACAATAAAATTAACCAAACAGTATGGGCTTGAAGTTATCTATGCGGATACGGATAGCGTCTTTGTAACCAACACTGACAGGGTTGACGATTTTAGTCGAGAGGTAACACAAAGGTTGGGCTTGGAAATAAAACCTGAAAAAGTGTATAAGAGGATTTTCTTTACCGAGGCTAAGAAAAAATATGCAGGCCTTTTGGAAAATGGAGAATTAGATATTGTAGGATTTGAGGTTGTAAGAGGCGACTGGCCAGAAATTGCAAGAACAGTACAGGAAGAGGTACTCGGCATAATTCTTAGAGAGGGAGATTTAGGTAAGGCTGTTGAGTTTGTTAATGAAACTATAAATAGACTGCGAGAAGGCGCAGTTTCTGTAGAGGAACTCGTTATTTGGGAAACAATCACCAAACCTCTCGATAAATATAAGGTTAAGGCGCCACATGTGGTTGCAGCCAAGAAACTAATAGAGGCGGGTGGACGTTTAGAAGTTGGTTCAAAAATAGGTTACGTAATAATTAAGGGGGAAGGCTCCATCTCTGATAGGGCAGTCCCCTACAGTTTAGCTGATTTCAGCAAAGTAGATGTTAATTATTACATTGATAGACAGATAGTTTCAGCCGCACTAAGAGTTCTTGAATATTTTGGAGTAAAAGAAAGCCAGTTTACAGCAAAACCCTCCCGCCAACTAAAACTCCACTAACGAGTCTATTCCCTTCTCCTCCATATTGGAAACATGAAAATTGAAGGGAAATACAACATACTCACCGAGGATTTTCAGCAGTCAAAATCTAGTAACATAGTGGACACATAGTTGAAGGAGAGCCACCCGCATACTCCGACTCTACCTTCAAATATTTTTCTTCAGGAGGCGTTGTAACTAAAACCTGTTTTCTCCTGCTTCCATACCTAAATACGGTAATGCCCTTGCATTTCAACTCGTAAGCTAGCCAGTATATCTGGTACACATCATCTAATGTAGCATCCTGTGGAAGATTAACAGTTTTGGACACCGCATTATCCACGTGTTTCTGGAAGGCTGCCTGCATTCTCACATGCCATTCTGGAGCTATGTCCAGAGCTGTAACAAATATTCTGCGGACGTCTTCCGGTATTCCCTCTATTCCTTGAATTGAGCCTTTTCTGGCAATCTCAGTCATCAACTCCGTACTGTAGAATCCACGCTCCTTAGCAATTTTCTCAAAGAGAAGGTTCGTTTCAAAGAGTTGGGTTCCAATAACATTTCTAATGAACGAAACCGCAAACAGAGGTTCTATGCCACTCGACGTACCTGCAATTATGCTCAAGGATCCAGTTGGAGCAATTGATGTTAAAGTAGCGTTACGCAACGCTTTATACCCCCTCTCTTTCCACATACTGCCGTCAAAGTTTGGAAAAACCCCTCTCTCCAAAGCCAGTTCTTCTGATCTCTTAAAAGCTTCCTTACTTATAAAAGACATGATCTTTTCCGCAACACCAAGCGCCTCATTCGAATCATACGGAATATTAAGTTGAATTAGCATTTCTGCAAAGCCCATAACTCCCAGCCCAATTTTTCTATTCGCTTTAGTTGCCTTTTCAACCTGCGGAAGAGGATAAACATTAGCATCAATCACATTATCCAGAAAATGAACCGCTAATCGAACGACACTTCTCAACTTTTCCCAATCAATATCCCCATTTTCAACCATCTTAGACAAGTTAATTGAGCCAAGATTACAAGATTCATATGGCAACAGGGGGACTTCCCCGCAAGGGTTAGTGCTCTCAATCTGTCCAACATGAGGAGTGGGATTATGACGATTTATCTCGTCAAGAAAAATTAGACCCGGATCACCAGTTCTCCAAGCTGAGGCCACTATTGCGTTAAAAACACCAGCCGCCCTAACCCTCTTAACCGGCCTTCCAGTTCGAGGATTAATAAGCTCATAAAAATCATCGTTTCTAACTGCTTCCATAAAAGCATCTGTAACCCCCACAGAAATGTTAAAATTATTAAACACGCCCTCCTTCTCCTTTGCAGAAATAAACTCTATAATGTCAGGATGATCCACACGAAGTATCCCCATATTGGCGCCCCTTCTACGTCCACCCTGCTTAATCACATCTGTTGCCACGTCAAAAATCCTCATAAAAGAAACAGGCCCACTGGCAACCCCTTTAGTGGATCCAACTATGTCACCATTAGGCCTTAACCTTGAAAAAGAGAAACCAGTCCCCCCACCAGATTTATGGATCAACGCCATATATTTCAAAGCATCAAAAATCTCCTCTATGGAGTCCCCTACAGGAAGAACAAAACACGCAGAAAGCTGACCAATGTCGGTTCCCGCATTCATTAATGTGGGCGAATTAGGGAGAAACTCCAGCCTAGACATCATCCCATAAAACGCGTCGCCAATGGTTTCCGTATCAGCATTTTTATCATACAACTTATCTACAGAAGCAATAACCCTAGCCACCCTACGAAAAAGTCCCGCTGGACTCTCAACCACCTTACCCTGCTCATCCTTCAAAAGATACCTCTTCTCCAAAACCTGAACAGCATTCAAAGACAGTTTTAAATCGTCACTTACTCCCAAAAACCTCTTAGCCTCTCTAAGCTCCGTCCTCTTCTGGCGATACAATATGTACGCCTTAGCAACATCAGAAAAACCATTCTTAATCAACACATTCTCCACAATATCCTGCACATCCTCAACATGGGGAATCCTATCCCCAAAACTCTCCTCAATAACAGCAACAACCTGCCTCGACAACTTCTCAGCAGTCTCTCCATCCTTCCCACCAACAGCCATAATAGCCTTACTTATGGCATTAGCAATCTTACCCCGATCAAAATCCACTATACGCCCATCACGCTTCCTAATTCTAGAAACCACAGTCTCCCTAACCATTCCAATAATCCTCTCCTTAAATACTTTAACTCAACAAAAATAACTCATACAATATTTTTCAGAATTATAATATAAATAGTAAAACCTTTTATTTTTTTAGGAACTATTAACCTCAAAGCTAATTTTTTTACAATTCCAGAAGAACCAAAAAAGTTATGGGTGGTGCGGGGAGAGGGAAACTCGGGATGCTGTTCCAGCACTTCCATTCGAACCCTCGTACTCCTTCGAGACTGGATATCTTAGCCGTCTGGGCAATCTTTGCGGATCTTAAGTCCAGCGCCTTTAATCTTTTCTGACCCTGATTTGACCAGCTCGGCTATCCCCGCGGTTTTTGCAGGTCAAAATTTGAGTAGCTTTTGTCTCTTATATTTTTTATTCATTGGATAAGCAAAATTTATTTATGAGAGATTATAAGATTTTTGTACATAACTGCCCCGGTAGCTCAGCCTGGCTAGAGCGTCTCACAACACCACTGACAGTTGTTGGACGAAATTGGTAAT